>CAZGAW010000037.1:0-37564 GCA_964523645.1 uncultured bacterium
GGAATGCGCAGTCGGTGTATTCTCAAGCAATAGATCACCGGTATAGTGCTGCGTTTTCAAATGCTCGGCAATTGCCTGAAAATCTACGAAACCGTCCGTCACTTCTGAAAGAACCCCCGCTTCCGTTTTCTGTTTGAAATGCACCGACGTGAGATCCGCCATTTCGACTGCACCCCAGAATTCGTCTGGAGGGTTCACCGTTGTCCCGTCCGCGCGATAGGTATTTGTTTCGTCGTATGTGAGTTTTGCACCACCGGCGACGGCTAACTTTAGGGTCAATGTAGCCGTTTGTCGAGCGTTCTCTACGGCAAAAATCATCGGAAATTCTGGTAGAAGCGCGTTGTAATGCTTTACGTTGGTGATAGCAGCAGATTCGTCAATATCGCCTTCGGTGTCGAGATCGACAAGTCGGAGCCTCGGTCGCACCGGGCAGAGTAGATATGCCAATTTCTTGGCACGTATAATCTGTTGGGTATCTGTCTCACTATCCTTTGCGGAAGAAAGCCAGGGATGGGACATCGCGTAACTCAAAGTGAGCCCAGATGCTTTTTGGACGAAAGCCGTAACCTCTGCAAAGAGTGTAGGGTGCTTCGTCTCGTAGGGTTGTTTTGTCCAGACAGCGTCACAGATAGTTTTGAATTCTACGTCGGTGTATTCGGGCATTGCCGATTCGACCTGTTGAACAAGTGTCCCGAATTCGGAGTTGCGGAGGTAATCGCCTTCACGGACCTCCATATCTTTAAACCCATTCGCGCCGAATTCCACCATGAGTTCATCAAAACGCGCCCCGTTTTCTACCGCTTCAGACCAGATATTGGTTACAATTCCGAGTTTTTCAAACATTTTGACATCCTTTTCTTCTTAGGGTATGATACACAACAAAGATTGTAGCATATTTTTAAGGAGTTTCAACAAGGCTATGGCACAAAATGGACGATTTACCGATGAACTCAGACACACTGCGGCGCCAATCTGGGAAGCCGACCTAAAGCATCCATTCGTGCGCGGTATTGCTGATGGGAGCCTCCCCACAGAAAAATTTAAGTTCTACCTCATTCAAGATTATCTCTTCCTGTTAGACTATAGTCGTGTGTTTGCACACGGTGTTATCAAGGCACACGATGAAGCGACGATGGCGATGTTTGCGACACTGCTCAACGAGACCCTGAATACCGAGATGGATTTGCACCGTGGGTATTGCGCGAAATTTGGCGTTTCCGCCGCCGAAATGGAAGCCGCACCGATGGCACCCACGACACATGCGTATACCCGGCATCTGCTGGATGTCGCACAGGTCGGTACTTTAGCAGACCTCGTTGCGGGCGTTTTACCGTGTCAGTGGGGGTATGCCGAGATCGGCACAACGCTCGCTAAACAGGGAGGATCGCCGGAACCGCTCTATCAGGAGTGGATTGAGATGTACGCCTCGCCTGAATTCCTATCGCTCGGTGAATCACTGAGAGGGCTGCTCAACGATCTCACTGCGGAATACAGCACCGCGCAAAAGGAACGGATTAAAAACTACTTCCTGCTGAGCAGTCGTTATGAGTACCTCTTTTGGGAAATGGCTTACACCCAAGAAGAATGGAAAATTTAACCTTTTAGGGGCACAGCAACATGAAACACGCTGCCTTGTCCTAAGATGCTATCCAACCATATTCTTCCGTTGTGACAGAGAACAATGTGCTTGACGATCGCGAGTCCTAAGCCGGTACCCCCCATTTCTCGGGAACGTCCTTCGTCAACGCGATAGAATCGCTCGAACACGCGAGGCTGAGATTCTAACGGGATGCCAATACCAGTATCCTGGACGTGCACGATGATTTCTTCTGAGGCTATATCAAGTCCTTCAATAATGCCACTTATATCGGTTTTCGCCGAAATCGTGATGGTACCCCCATCTGGCGTGTATTTAATCGCGTTGTCGATCAGATTCACAAAAACTTGCATGAAAAGTTGTTGATCTACATTGACCTCTGGAAGTGCTTCAGGAATTTCCCATTTTAAAACCAGTCCTGATTCCTCTAAGAGCGGCTCAAACACGTCTAAAATAGGTTCATGGAAGGTATTGAGATGGCAGGGCACTCGTTTCAATTCTATCTCACCCAACTCAAGCCGCGAGAGTTCCAACAAGTCGGAGATTAACCTTGTGAGTCGAGCGGAGTGATTGAGAATCTTTACAATAAACTGTTCGCCGGTTTTTGTTCTAACGGAATTTTCACTGAGTAGCGTTTCAGCATAGCCTCGGATGGTTGTGAGGGGCGTACGCAATTCGTGAGAGACGTTCGCCACGAAGTCAGCGCGAATCCGTTCTAATTGCCGTTCCTTCGTGACATCGTGGATAACGATAACGTACTCTTGACCTGCAGAAACGGGTACAACTGTAACCTCTGCCTCCGGCTCTCTTAGATTACCAAGCTGTATTTCTGCAAACGCGACAGTTTCTGTCTGTTCTGCCTTTTTCAGGAGTGCTTGTAGTTCTGGAATCCGGTTAATTTCAATCAAAGCCTTACCGATAAAGATCTCTGGGAGTTCCAGCATAGAGATAGCCGTTGGATTGGCATAGGTAATCTCGGACGCACCGTTCACGAGGAGTACCCCTTCCCCCATGTTTGTCAAGATGGTTTCGGAACGCCGGTGTTCTTCGGAGATCTTGTCAATCTGTTCCTGGACCCTATCCGCCATCAGATTAAAATTCTGAGAGAGTTGTCCCAACTCATTTCTGGAGTCTACAGGAACACGCGAGTTTATGTTTCCAGCGGCAAGCGATTGGGTCATCTCTGTTAACTTCTTAATCGGTTTTATGATGGCACCCGTGCTAAAGACACTAAACACGATTGCAAGAATTAGACCCGCCACACTCGCAATTAAAGCCATCCCTCGTAGATTGCCAATCGCTGTATTGACGGCTTCCATCGGAAGTGCAACACGGCAAATCCCGATCAGCGATTCTTCTCCATCAGATAAAATCTCCGCACTGACATTGCGATGTATTGGAAGGGCAAAGTAGCGGAATTCTGTCTGTGTTGTATCACTATAGCGATCTCGGATACCGCTCCCTTTCTTGATGGCATCTTGGACCTCTGGACGCGTGAGGTGGTTGTCCATTGCACGCAGCGGTTGTCCATCCCGTTCTGTATCACCCCAAACAATACCCTCTAAGTCGATAAACGTTACCCGAGCGTTGTTAGCCTCTCCGAGTCTATCGACCAGCGGATCTATTAGGGCATAGGTAAAGTTATCCTGGGTCGGGAGTTTCTCGATGAGGAGTTCCCGAGTTAATACGGCTTGAACTTCCAATTCGCGGGTAATGCGACTGCTCATGGAGTCTTTGAGCATCGTAGCGAGATAGAAATACATAGCGAGCAACACTAAGAGTACAATACCTATGTACCTGAAAGTCAGTTGTGTGCGGATGTTCATTTGGATTCCTTTTCGCGCGTTGCTCTCTATCCTCTGCGCATTTTACTTGTTGATACCGAGGGGTGTACTGATTCGGTTTGGTAAAATCATACCACATTTTCGGCGTAATTTGCAAGTCGAAACCTTGTTTGGCACAGAGACCTTCAATTCCCCTGTAGGAGGGAAGAAATCCGCAGAAATGCCCAAGCAAATACCCCTATCAAAAACACTCCGATTCCCGACTCCGTATTATTTTTCGGATCCACTTGACATCTAAATCGGATTCTGCTACACTGAAATTATTTCTATAAAGCATTCCTTACAAGCCTATATTAGCGAGAAGAATTGCAATTTCTTCCCATAGGAGACACGCATGAGTATCCGATTTGAAGGTATTTTTTCACCGACGATAACACCCCTTGATGAAAAAGAGCGCGTTGATGAGCTCGGATTTGTAAATCAACTCAATCGTTTGATTGACAACGGTGTCCACGGCATCTATCTACTCGGAACTTCTGGCGAATTTACGACGTTGACGCATACAGAACGAGAACGGGCAATGGACATCGCAATTAAAGCAATCGGCGGACGTGTGCCAGTGATCTGTGGCGTAATGGATACGAGTACCCAACGTGTTATCGAAAATATTAAAAGCGCTGAACAGTTTGGTGTTGATGCCGTCGCAGCGACACCGGGTTACTATTACCCGTCCACCGACGATGCGGATCTGATTGAGTTCTATTACGATGTTGCCGCGAGTACTGAACTCCCCGTTTTCATCTACAACATCCCTTCAACCGTCAAGACAGCGATTAAACCCTATATAGTTGCACAACTCGCAGAGACTTGTGAAAATATTGTCGGGATTAAGGACAGTTCCGGCGATTGGACGAACTGCCTCGACCTTTTGGCTCGACTCGGGGACAAGGAAGATTTCACTGTCATGCTCGGTTCGCATACTGCGATCGGTGCAGCGGTGCTGTTCGGCGCCGATGGCGGTGTCATCTCAATTTCAAATGTCGCACCGAAAGAATCCGTTGCACTCTACAATGCCGCAAAAGCACGCGACATCGATGAAGTCCATCGACTACAGAAATTGCTGCTTCGACTCAGCAAAATGTACTCCTATGGACAGGGCGTCAGCGGGATGAAGGCGTGCCTGGAGATTTTGGGAGTCTGTAGCGCGTACACAACGGCTCCGTTGCTCCCCGTTAGCGAAGCTGCGAAAGACGAACTTCGACAATTATTGTCGGAAACAGGTTTGTTGAATGATTGAGATACAACCGATCCGGAGACCTCCTGATACTACGATAGCGGTGCCAGGTTCCAAAAGTTATACCAACCGCGCACTATTAGTTGCCGCAATGGCATCCGGTGTTTCGACAGTAACGGGCGCACTCTTTAGCGACGATACGCACTATATGTGCAATGCGCTCCAAAAACTCGGTGCCGAGATTGACGCTGACGAAAAGCAAGCAACTTTTGAAGTCCATGGAAATGGGAGGACCATTCCAGTTGCGGGGGCAGAACTCTACATAGGAAACTCAGGGACCACTTCACGTTCGCTTACCGCCTACGTTTCGTTAGGGCACGGGAAATTCGTTCTTGATGGCGATGAGCCGATGCGGCGCGGTCGTCCTATCTCTGATTTACTGGATGCCTTGAGACAAATTGGGGTTTCAGCACGTTCGCAATTTGAGAATGGACATCTGCCAGTCATAGTCGAAGCGAACGGACTTGAGGGTGGGAAAACCCGACTCGATGTCAGTAAGAGCAGCCAATTCTTAACGGCGTTGCTGCTCATCGCGCCGTGTGCCAAAAACGATATGGAGATTGAAGTCGTGGGTGCCCGCGAAATGCCCTATATTGACATCACACTGGCGGTCATGGAGGCGTTTGGCGTGCAAGTCGTTCACGAAGACTATAAGTATTTTCGGATTGAAGGCGGACAGCAGTATCAGCCACGAATCTATAACGTTGAACCCGATGCTTCCAGTGCTTCTTACTTCTTTGCCGCTGCCGCGCTCACCAGCGGACGTGTCACCGTCCAACACCTACACTTAGATTCTCCGCAAGGCGACATTGGATTTGTCCATATCTTAGAACAGATGGGGTGTCAGATAACCGTTTCTGATACGGGTATTACCGTTACCGGACCCCGCCAGTTGAAAGGCATTGATGTGGATATGCGGGCGATTTCGGATACTGCGCTGACCCTCGCTGCAATCGCGCCTTTCGCCGATAGCAAAGTGACCATCCGAAACATTGAACATACACGCTGGCAAGAGACCGATCGGATTCACGCCATGGTGACGGAACTACGAAAATTAGGCGTGCCTGTCGTTGAACACCAAGACGGACTCGAAATTTCACCCACCCCGATTACCCCCGCCGCAATTGATACCTATGACGACCACCGAGTTGCAATGGCATTTTCGCTTGTCGGTCTAAAGGCGAGTGGTATTCGGATTAACAATCCAGAATGCGTCAGCAAGACGTTCCCTAATTATTTTGAAGTGCTTGAACAGTTGTACGCCTGAAGTTTTGTAGGAAGGAACTCCGATTCCCACATCTCGCTGTAGGAGCGAGTTTTACTCGCGATTCTTTGAACAGTTCTTGTAGGTTGGGTAGAGCGGTGAAGAACAAACACACTACAACTTATGTAAAGAATCCCACTCCTCGATGATTGATGCCTAAGGATACATATAGCGAAACCCAACAGAACATCTGAATGCCCACACACATCAGCAACTTTGAATATTAAATTTACACATTTTCCGTTGATGGCGGGCGGGGAAACCCGGTTTCCCCTACGGGTTCGAGACCTTTTTGAAAATCGGAAGTTATTATTTATAGTAGATCCTGAAAATAAGTGCACACGCTATAAACACAAGCACCCTTCCGCCGCTGGCGAGGTTTCTAACCTCGCCCTCCCATTAGTGTATAGTTAATTGGGGGATTTACTATAATATTACTGAAGTAGGATCAGAATAACAGACCGTTTTTGACGAGAGTTGATAGTTAATACATTTTTGTGGTATCCTTAAATTATTGTATTTTCCGGTGAAAGTTGACAATGAATGCGTTTCCCAGGAGCACCTCACGATGAAATATGATAAACAAACAACACAGGCAGTTAACGACCTCATTACCTGCAACCCGAGAATTATGAGCGGTACGCCTGTTTTCAAAAACACGCGCGTTCCTATAAAAAACCTCATTGATTATTTAGAAGCAGGGGATAGTTTAGACGAATTTTTGGAGGATTTTCCATCTGTCAGTCGGACGCAGGCTACGCAGGCTTTGGAATTGGCAAAGGAGATGCTGCTCACGCAAGCCTATGCATATTCTGATTGATGAATGCCTACCTAAAAAACTGAAACAAGAGTTGAGCGGACATATTGTTTTCACAGTTCAGGAAAAAGGTTAGTCTGGTATAGAAAATGGAGACTTGCTCCGCATAGCAGAAAAAGAATTTGATGTCTGGCTCACCGCTGATAGAGGTATTGAATATCAACAAAATCTCAACCGTTTTGATATCGCAGTTGTTGTGCTTGTTGCTTATCGGAATAGATTAGATGCCCTCCTTCCTCTGATGTCTCGGTTACAAGAAGTACTACAAGTTATTCGACCCCATCAAATCGTTTATATTGAGTTCTTGTAGGTTGGGTAGAGCGGTGAAGAACAAGAATCCGTCAGTTTATATGAGGAATACCCATTTTCAAGAACCTTATTCGTAGAATACATATAGCGAAACCCAACAAAGCAACTATTTACCGCGCTGATGCTAAATACGTCCCCTACGGCTATTGAAAATCAAGCACCTTATCAATCTCTGCCATGCTCCGCAGCGTCTCTGCGATGGCAACTAAGATCCTGCTATACTGACGCACCTCTGCATGGCTCAAGACGCTCTCACGCCTATCCTTCAACCACTTCTCGCACACCTGATATGCCCCGATCTCATATTCCCATACCTCTATAGGGACATCCGTGAAATGCTGCGTAGCGTTAATCCAGACGTGTCCACTGTCATAACGCACTTTTGAGACAACGGCATCACCCTCACCCTCAAACCGATGTCGGGATGCTGTAGGAGCAACCTCTGGCTGCGACGCTTTCAAAAGATGCCAGTCAATTAAGGTCTGCCCTAACGCTGCGAGTTTGCGAAAGTATTCAATATCCTTTGGCAACGGGATGCGCGGGAAGTCGTATTTCAAGAATTCATAATACCGCTCACGATAGGTAGGACTATATAAAATCGCATAGATATAACCGAGAATTTCCTCCGGTGAAACGCCTTCAGGGAGTCCAGCAGGTTCTGTTTGTGGAACTCCTAACGCCTCTGATAATGTCTTGAGAAACTTCGGTTTTAGATTGAGCGAACGTTCAGTAGCCAATTCCAACTCATCTGGATCCGGATAGAGATAGAGCGGAAACACATGAGCGGTGGTTTCACTTCTATTTGAAATATAACTTTTTTTGCAAATTATGTCGGTTACCAAGGCATGTTGCCATATAGGACTTCTGATGCCGCGATGAACGCAGAGGGCAAGGTTTTCCTGAAGGAGATGCCGCATAATATCATGGCGGGGACGCTCGTGAAACCCTGACGACTGACCTGTGTAATATGTCCAGCGGATATCAAATGGTCGGTAGAGGATAGGCACAATATGTCTTTCGATATTAGGATAGTGGCGGAGGTCGGCTTGGATAGTTTCGGAAAACGAATCAAAATTAGCTACGACATCGCGCACGGTATCCGATTTACCGATACCGCCGCGTTCGCCTCATCAGAAGTGATAGCACCCACACGCTAAAGCGTGGGGCTTCTGTTTCCTTGTGACTGCGGTTTTCTCATAGAGAGAACCGTCTAACTGTCACTCCACTTTAGGCAGCTATCCCTGCCTGTTTGATATTGATAGCCGCGTTGATGTCTCGGTCGTGGTGTGAACCACATTCGGGGCATGTCCACTGCCTCTCTGAAAGTGAAAGATTTTCGTTTTTGTATCCGCAAGCTGAACACGGCTTTGATGTCGCTGTCCATTGTCCGATTTGACGAAATTCACGTTTATGTTTTTGACACTTATATCGCAATATCTCAAAAAACTGGTGGAAGGCAAGGTCGGAGACTTTACGCCCCCAAAGCCGTTTCATACCGTCAAGGTTCAACGTTTCAAGGACAATGGTATCAAAACGCTTGCACAGGTCGGTTGCCAGTTTCCAATGCCAATCGCGGCGTTGGTTGGTGATATGCCGATACAATCTTGCGATTTGACGGACAGTACGCCACCAATTGTTAGAGCCTTTGACTTTACGCGAAAGCGATTTGTTGAGGCTTCGCAATTTTGCCAAAGCCTGTTTCAAGAATTGTGGAGATTGTATTTTCTCGCCAGTGCTGAGTGTCAAAAACGCGTCTTTCATACCGAAGTCTGCACCAACGCTTTCACCCGTCGCTTGCAAAAGTTCGGTATCTATCGCGTTTGTTGTGATACAAAGAAAGTAGTCGCCGCACGCATCGCGTTTCAAAGTCACACGTCTGATTTGGTTTCCTTTCCACGCGCGGTGTTTGAAAAAGGTGTACGGCACGCGATCAAGTTTCCATTTCCCGTTATCGTATTTTCGGAACGTCACTGTCATACGATTCTCCGTGAGTTTCCAACCCGAAGGCCCTGGAAATGTAACCGACTTGAATTTGTGTCTCGGTTTGATACGAGGCTTGCCACCAAGTTTCTTGAAAAATCGCACATACGCTGCGTCAATACGTCTCAGTTCTTCTTGAATGGCTTGACTTGGCAGGGCATACCAGTGCGGATGCGTGGTTTGCTTGCATTTCTTCAGATGGGCAGCCATAGCGTTATAGTTCGCATACGGCAAGCCTGCTTTGTAACGTTGATTTTGCCAATCGTGGAAATACCGATGCACTTGCCACATATCATCAAGCAAGTTACCAAGTCGTATCAAATTAGATTGATCGCTTATTTTGTATTTATAGGTTCTCAAAGGTTTTACCAGTACCAGCTTTTATCCCCTGAACAGTGGGAAGGCAGACACGTAACCTTGCGGTTACGCTGTTCATGTCTGCCAACTGGTAATAGTAATTATACCACATTTTTAGATTAAAAGTCAAGTTAATTTTGGCTATCAACCCTTACGCCGTCTACATCCCCTACCTAAAGGCAGGGGTCTTGACGGAAGATTGATAATAGACACCACGGTCGACGCGCCGCTGCGGGTCATATTCTGCCAGAAATGTCTCATAGAAATGAATGACCGGATCCTCAAAATGCGTTTCCACGCTAAATGCAGTGCGGAGCATCTCTGTCGGAACGTTTCGGAGGAGCGTCGCGATGTCGTCCAAGATATAAATGACGTTCTCCTCAAGATTCGGGGAGGCCACCTGATAGAAAAGTTGCCGTAGAAACGGATTGGAGCGAGGCAGAGCATTCGTTGCCGTTTCGCGTGAAAAGTTGGTTGCGTTGGGAAGTGTGCAGCGTGCCGCGAAGAGCCCGTAGGCAAGCGTCTGTGCATACATATCGGCGAAATCCTCCGGGGTCAACGTAGCAAGGAGGAGTTCCTTAAAAGCCGAAAACATCCCGTAAATTTGACTGTTCTCGTCCGCGAGTGTCGTTTCAATTTGGGTTTGGAGTTCGCGTGTGCGGCGAGCAAGATGTTTCGCGAGTGCCTCTGGTGTCCCGATTTGCAAAGGACCGGCACTGAGAAATCGGTCCAATAGCCTCTCTAAATCTTCGCGGCTGTTTTCAACATTTCCTGTTAAACGCAGCTGTCCATCCGTATACAGCCGAAATTCAATGAAGTTGGTGAGGATGAAGTTGTCAAGATTCTCAATAAACCTTGCATTCTGGGTCTCAGAGTGTCCTGTCAGATTGTTCAGGTTTCTGCCGTAAGCTTCCGCTTCGACATAACCAATAGGCAGCAGCCCGTCACGAGCAATGAAGTCGGGTCTCCCAATCTGATCGATGCTTCTCGGTTCTTGTGTGAATGTTATTGTGGTGTTTTCAAAATGGTTAGCGGCAATGTCCTCAAGAAACGCTTGCAAATGCGGAAAAAAAGACAGTTCTGGGGTGGCATCGGGAGTGGCGTGGGTGCGATGAACCTCTCGTAGATAATGGTCGCAGCGGATTTGAAAATTCATATCTTGACGAATGGACTATAGCAGATTTTGTCAGTCTTTTGTTTTTTCTTCGAGTTCTTCAATAAGTGCCAACGCCTTAGCCAGTTCAGTTTGAGTGTGTTGCCGTGCCGCTGTCTCTTGTAAGGCGCGTGCTTCTGCCGCTTGCCGTGCCGCTGTCTCTTGTAAGGCGCGTGCTTCCGCATCCTCGGCGCGTGCTTCCGCATCTGATACGCGCACCTCCGGAGGCGGAATCCACAAGGAACGACGGGCATCATACAAACTCAGAATACCATTATGCTCCCCTAACTCTAAGCCCAATACAACGGATGGCAACCGTTCTTCCACAAATGCTATTGCCTGATAGACACCGTCTACCAAACGATACCCCTGAAAGTGTGGATACACCTCTCCGCCCGGATCGTAGATGTAATACTCGCGAACCCCAAGAACAGATGCATACAGTTCTTTCTTCTCCGTTATATCATTGTTGTATGTGCTTTTACTCGCCAGCTCCAACACAAAATCGGGGGATCGCCCCTCTTCCCAAGTCCGATATGTCCGACGCTCTTTCTTGCTGACCCCGAATACGACAAATACATCCGGTGCAACGGATTTATAGGGGTTCCCTTCTTCATAATACATCATTAGATTGCCGGAGACATACACGTCGTTGACATGCTTAAAGTAGTCTTCGAGCATGAAAATAACATCTGTCATCAGTTTTCGATGTCGATCAGTTTCAGCCATAGGTTTCCCATCCGATTCGGGATAGACAATTGTCGGTGCCGCCGTTATCTGTTTCCGCATTACGCTCCCTCCTCTCTTAACAGAGATCCGGTTTCTTATCATCAAGCGCGAGATAATGGGTGAGATTTTATGGAACGACTGATAATGTATTATATATTTTGGAAAACGAAAAGTCAAGTTTTTTGAAATAAATATCTCGCATTTACAAGCGACCTCGTAGATACCAACAGGACTTACGCAGCTCTCCTTGCTGGCGAGGTGTTTTTGATAGGGATGTTTTTGATAGGTGTTTTTGATAGGGCGTTTCCCTTTCTGCGTATTGAAAACGCTGAAATCCAATGCGAAGAAAGTATTTCTGCGGATTTCCCTCCTAACCTCGCCAATGACGCAATAAGTAGTGTTTCATGGAAAAATTGCGTAAGTCCTAACCAAATTATTCTTCTCGCTCTGAAATATGTATGTCCGTGTGGGTTCAATCAAACTGAAGTCTTTCCCGGAATTCCCCTAAGAGAGCGAGCCCACCCCCATAAAACAGCACCGCCAACGGAATCAACACCCAAATAGAAAGAGAACCCTTCAACAATACTAAACCAGCACCCATCAGCGCAGAAAGAACAATCGCTTTCAAAAGTGTGCGGAATACAAGACGGGTTTCCCGCAGTTTGATGATGTGCCTTGAAATATAACCGATTCCAAAGATAAGCAGGAATGCTTCACTGATAACCATCGCTATTGCGGCACCTGTATGGCTGAAACGCGGGATGAAGTACAGGTTCAAGCAAATATTCAGGAGTGCCGTCGTCCCCATGAGTACGGAGAACGCACTCCGTTTATCTGTTGCCCGCAACACCGACTGCACCGCTGTCGTTACGAAGATGAGTCCACCCGCCCAACTCAGCCATTGGAGTGCCGTTGACACTTTATTTATCTCATCGGGTGTATAGGTCGAAAACAATACTGCTGTAATTTCGGGCGACAGCACCGAAAGCCCAACCGCTAACGGAAATCCACTCAGCACCATCCATCGCATACCAAACGTATATGCCCCCGGAAACCGTCCTTTTTCGCGTTCCCACGCACGGGATAGAACCGGAAACATCGCTCCCATCATGAAAGCACCCGGCAGAATCGTGAAAGCGTTGACAATCGTATACGCCAAGCCGTACCATGTGTTGGCTTCTACGCCTTCTGAACTCAGTTTTGACAGCATAATCGCATCGACACGGAAATAGAGTAAGTTGAAGAGGTTACCGACAGCAAACGGCAGTGCCTGTTGCATCAGCACTTTCACGATCTCTTGACTCGGTTCAAAGCGGAATTGCGTGAAGCGGAATCGGGTAAACCCGACGCTCAGAATCAGATTAATACAACTCGCTGCGAACATCACCTGACAAACCGGCACCAGTCCGTATCCGCGTAAAATTGCACCGCCGCCAATAAAAAGAAACGCGCCACGCTCCGCTATCACGGTTAAAGCTTCATATTTCATCTCCTCGTATGCGCGAAAGACGCATCGGTACAATTGTGCTAAGGAATTTGCGATCTCCGCCAACCCTAAGAAAACGATCATTTTCACGATGATTGGCGGATAGAGGAATATACCGCTGACAATCATGATACCGTATGCGACAATTGAGAGAAGAATACGCACGATAAGCGCGTTGCCGAGGTAGTGTCGGGTCTGTTGCAAGTGCAGCGTCATCTCTCGGATGAGTGGATTTTGTAGCCCCATTTCCGTGAGGCTCGCAATAAGGTTCGTGAGCGCAATTGCAACAAAATAGCCACCGAGTTCACTTTCGGTAAAATAACGGGGCATGAGCCAGATCGTTATCACGAGTGAGCCGAGGCGGCCAATAAGATGAGCACTAAAAAGGGAAGACGTATTTTTAAAGATGCGGTTCATCTAATGGAGTGCTGTTGATTCCCGGACGTGATCAATCAAAAGGGCATTCACTAAAGTTTCGATTGATACACCTTGTGCTTGTGCTTTTTGCCTGAGTTCTTCAGCGATTTCGGGAAGAATCGCGACACGAATCGCCCGTTTATGTGGTGTTTCAAAGCGAAACCACTGGTCATCGTCTTCCATGAAATCAGCGGTGTCTAAGTTATCCCAGAAATCAGCTTCCTCTTCATAAGTTGAAAACTCAGGGACCTGGAGTTCTTTCATTTTCTGCGCCTCCTAAAGTTTCGTTTTTCATGGGGGGTCATATTTCGCGCGGTAATGGGTTTATACATAGTTCCTCCGATGCTCTCCAAGACAACAAACAAGTATCGTCCCTCTACTGTTTGTCTGTAAACAAGATAGCGAAATGTTTCAGCCTCAGTACAATCCAATTCTAACATAATTTGGCACCAAAGTCCAATAACTATCGCTCTCTCCGTGCTGCAGGCGTTGTGCCCCAAGTTTCGCAATCGTTGCCCCGCGTGGAACGTTGAAAATAGGATCGGCAAATTGGGCACGCTCACCAAGTCTTTCTCGGACGACGTCTCCATACGTCAGAAGTCCGTCTCCAACGAAATTGAGAGTGCCATTTGAAGGGATAGCCGCATTGAGTCGGTTGAGGAAAGCATCGATGGATAAACAGAGGTCTTCGCTAAGACGTTGCCATTCCGTCCCACCGTGAAAAGCGGTGCCGTAGATTTCACGCCGTCGGGCATCAAGAAGCGGACAGATAACCCCATTTGTCCATCGAAGATTATAGGCGATCGCTTCCAAGGTCGAGACCCCAACAATCGGTTTGTCGAGCGCATAACACACCGATTTGATCGTCGCGACACCGATGCGAATACCGGTGAAAGATCCGGGGCCGATACCGACAGCACAGCCGTCCAGAGCGTCTACCGTGATGTCGCCCCACTGCAAGACGCTATCAATTGCGGGCATGAGTCTGGAGGAGTGTGCTTGGACGATATTGAGTGTATGCTCCGCGACTAAGTTATCGCCATCTATTAACGCAATGCTCCCGATGGGAGTTGAGGTGTCTATACCTAAAATTTTCATTCAAAATCGACCAATAATTGTGAACCTGAATCTTCGTCTTGTTCACGTTCTCGTAGGACTACCTCTGGCGTTACAGAGTCTTGGACCTCATCAGACAGAATGACGGGCAAAATTTTATCTAATGCGTCTTGAATATCTCCGGTAAAGGGCTGACACGGAATTGAGAGAGCATTTAGGACCTGCTCAAACCGCTTGTAATCGTCTGCATTTTTAAGTTCGACCCAGAAAATACCGTTTTCATCCATTTGCTCTTTGTTCAAATCCGAGAGTGTATTTGCAACCAATACGCGACTGTCCCTGGCGTACACAGCATCTGCACTTTCAGGATTTCCTTTTCCCATCAACTTCACTTCGCACGGAAAACCTTCCTCTGTGTCATCAAACAAGTAAAAATCAGATTCGCGTTGTGAATCTGGGAGCTTACCTTGATCGTAATATTTTTGAGGCACTCGAAAAAGAGCGAAAAGCGTCGCCATCAAAGGCTTTTCAACCTGTTTACCAGCTGTACTCCATACGCCTCCACGGATTGCTGAACGTTTGACGGCAAGTGTATTAATGACGATTAAACTCTCGCTGATGTTCAGATCAACACTTACATCCCTAAATTTTATTGTAAGCATTACATCAATGTCCTCTTGATCAGTTAAACTTTTGATGGCATTATACAGTGTATCGTAGTGCTCTAAGGATGCTTCCAAGACAATTTTTTTGCTAGTTGAATTGTACATGTTTTTGATTGTTTTCATGTTCAGACCTGAATGGATAGCGATTTCTTGAGGAGAATATGAATCCGGAGACAGAAGTTCCTTTTTATATCAATCAACAGTCACATCCTTGTTATCTAACTTTGCACAAGCGACGCGTTTGAAAAAATCAATAACGTATTGCAAAAACTCGGCATCAAGCAGGGTTACAATTTCGGAGCGGTAATCCTCTCCTGCGAGAAGTTTGCGAATGATGTTTTTGATAACAATACCAGTAAGGGTCATAGATTATGGTTCCTTTCAGCGAGTTCAGATTTTAGATCGGTAAGTGAGAGTACCCGAGGCCTTGCCTGAGTAAACAAAGCAACGTCAAGCAGCTGTTTTGAACGTTCAACATATTCCGCTTCTTTTTCGCAAAGGAGAAAATGCCGTTCATGAGTCAAGGCAACGTGTCCAACAGTTCCACTGCCAGCAAATGGGTCGAAGACAAGGTCGCCTTTAAAGGAATAAAACTGAACGACACGTGTTGCCAACTCAGCTGGGAAAACTGCTGGATGAACCTTGTCAGTTGCAGGGTTAATATGCCATAGATTCGTTTTTTCATACTCTCCCATAACTCTACTCGCCTCAACAATTTCGTCGTCGTATTGCCGGATGTTCCAATCGATCAATTTATCTGTTTTCTTGCGATATACCATAACGCTTTCAGTAACGGAATTTGCCTTATATCCAAGAGGCTTACGATGTTGAAAGAACCCTCCATTTCGATTTTTAGCTGCGTAATCTGGTTTTGTCCAAACGATGTCATCAATAAATTCCCATCCTATATCGGTGAGTCGGGGATGGATGTCGTACGGAATGGCATATCGTTTACTGGAATGTGCTCGGCTAATGCGAGGCACGATAACAGGTGATGTGTTAAGCACAAAGAACCGCCCCTCTTTGGTAATACGATGTGTTTCCTTGAAAATAGCAGTTAGGAAGTCAAGATATGCCTCGTAACTTTGGTAAATTGTGTAATCACGAGCATTGTAATAGGGGGGGACGTAAAAGTGAGGTGGATTGACTCGTCTGGAATTGCTTTTAGTGCTTTTTGTACGTCGGCATGGATAATTACATTTTTGAGGACATCTGGGCTGGCTGGATGTTCTCGGTCTTTTTTGGTGTTTTTTGAGCGCGCCCCTTCGTTTTGCACCTCAGTGGCTAGATGTTCCCGGATGAGTTCGTTGGGATGTTCACGTAAAGCGTCTAACGCGGTTTGGACTTCAAGTTTTTCTTTAAAATAGAGTACCCCGCGTAGAGCTTGTAAGACGACTTTCGGGTCTGTGTCGGTGAGAAACTCTATCAAAATGGGTACTGCGTTCTCACTTCTCAAGCGTCCGATCGCGGAAATTGCCTCACGACGGGTGAAAGTATTTTTTTCAGTAGACACCAGTTCTGAAAGTTCTGTTAAGAACTTTTCATTTTTAAGTTTGCCTACATTTTTTGCCGCGAGCATACGAATTTTCGGATTCTTGTGCGTGAGCAAAGGGATGAATAATTCACCATCAAATCCTGCTGGTAGTTTGCCGAGGTTATCAAGCAAAGACAGAAGTGCTGTTTCATCACGTGTCGGGGCGAGGGCATCCTTAAAAAACAGTGAGTCTGGATTTAGTTTCTCATGTTCAATGTTGGCTTTGGTCAACATATTTTTCGCGATCACTCCTTTTGTGAGATAGCGTTCTTGGCTTGTTCGGTTGTCTCATTGTTCGGGCTCAATATATCACGCCGAAGAAAAAAAGTCATATTTTTTCTATAAGGGATCAGCGGCATTTAACTCTGCCGTCGGAGGGAATTCCGATTCCCGACTCCTAATTTCTGACGAATACGTAGGTTGGGTAGAGCGGCACCTATAAGAACGACCCCATATTTCCAAACAGATTCCCTGACTCCCGACAATACCTCCTTGAAAGCATCCCCAGCGAAACCCAACGAAATGAATGAATGACCCTATACGCGTTAATAATGCGTGTGTGGCGTTAATCTTAATTCAGCCGCGAGAGTAATTTTTCGAGGTGTTGTATGTTCCGCTCGACCGCCGTTGCATCGGGGGCAGTGTCTGTGAGTTGGAGGTAGGTCTCGAAAGCGGCGATGCTTTCGCTGTAGGTGTGGTTTTTGTAGTGTAGGTACCCAAGCAGCCGATAATCGGCGGCGGTGTTCGGCAGCAACCATGTGATACGTTCAGCCGCTATCAGTGCTTTGTCATAATGTTCAAGAAGCGTATAGGCACGCGTCAGGTTTCGCAGAATGCGTGCCAAAATCTCTTTATCTGTGGCTTCCGTTAACATACCCGATTCCAGCGATGCCGAGTCACCGAGAGTGTCTTGGAGTTTCGCTTGGAGCGCGTCTTCACACATAAAAGATCCGTTTTCAAATACATCAAGGAGAATGTCTAAATGTTCACGCTGGTATTTTACAAGGAAATGCCCTGGAAAATTGACACCGACGAGTGGCAATCCAGCGCGTCTGCCGACTTCAATATAGACAACACCTAATGTAATCGGAATCCCTGTCTTTTTATCAAGTACAAAGTTCAGGAAGTTGTTACCGAGCGCGTAGTAGTTATCGGTATTGCCCGTGAACCCTTTTTCTTCAAAAAGATAGCGGTTGAGTTCAGCAATGTGTTGCTCAGGTAGCAGGGTCGCTTGAATCCGTTCCCGAACCGTATCCGCCATTTCATCAAGTTGGTGGAGGTAATCCTCAATATTGAGTTCGGGGTACTCGCTTTGCGCGATAAGTAGGGCACCCGCTGCGAGTTGAACTCCGTTATCATCAAGGTTCGCGAACGAGAAAAATGGGTCTGTTTGTGGTTTTTTTGTCATTTTTCCGAGAAACGTAAATTTTTCTTGCATTCCCTGAGAATATGTGATATAATTAAAGCAATCTTTGTGTGGGGGATTAGCTCAGTTGGGAGAGCGCTTGCATGGCATGCAAGAGGTCACCAGTTCAAGTCTGGTATCCTCCACTTTTTTATTGCGTCTGCTGCTCTGGAGACGGTTTAGGCGTTTCGTTTGTGCGCTTGTTGGTTTGTGCCTTCTTTGTTCTGCGCGGGATACCGTTATCCAATACGCCCATAAGTGTTAGATGGAGTTGTGCCCGAGTCGGTAAGTTTTGAACCAATTCTTCCTCAAGTTCCTCAATCCGTCCTTGTGTTTCCTTCCGTTTCGATCGGAATTCGTCCAAGGTTTCTTGAATTTCTGCATCCGCTACAAGCGTATCCTTCGCAAGCCGATTTAAGGTTTTCAAGTCATTGACTGCCTGAATATCCTTTTGACGTTTCATATCCCACAATGTCTCCAGCTGGATTTTCTGTGCCGCTGTTACGCCAAGATCCATCAAAGTAACGCCTTTTTTATTTTCGTTATCGCTCTTTTGTGCCCATGCGATAACACCGCAAAGCGCGACGCATATCAGAACCACCAGAATCTGCTTGCCATAGATATGTGGGGCTTGGTTTCGTCTCTGTTTAGCGTTTTGCATACGTTTCACCTCTAAATTTTATATGGAGACCCGTTTAAACACTCTCATATCATAATAACATGAAAAGCGAAGGATGTCAAGGAGAAACGCAGAGACATGGCGTGGTTTATGGTAAACCCGAAAAATAAATAGACATTTCAGTGGAAACACCCCCTTCTACCGCTGGCGAGGTGCTTTTGATAGGGGTGTTTTGCTTGGGTATTTCTGCGTATTTCTGCGGATTTCCCTCCTAACCTCGCCAACTCAGCGTGTCTAATTCATTCTAAGGTTTACCATAGTTTTAATTGTTGATTGTTAATCGGCGATGGAAGTCGAGATCGAAGAGTACGCGTATGACGGTGCTAACTGCCTTTGATCTGAGGAAAAATTTCACTTGACAAGAAATAACGCATCTATTACAATATATTTTTAACATTATACCTCGAACTGCTTGTACATTACGCAGAGGAGGTTTGGAGTGCAACGGAGGGTTTGATGCTTTACAAAGGGTTACAACTGGATCGGTTTCAGGAGAAAGCGATCGCGGCGATTAATCGGGAGGCCTCAGTGATTGTTACTGCCCCGACAGGTGCAGGTAAGACAGTCATCGCTGAGTACGCCGTTGAAAAGTGTCTTAAGGAAAACCACCGCGTTATCTATACCGCACCGATCAAAGCCCTCAGTAATCAAAAATATCGAGACTTTTACGCTGAATATGGGG
This sequence comes from uncultured bacterium, assembly GCA_964523645.1. Taxonomy (GTDB): domain Bacteria; phylum Poribacteria; class WGA-4E; order WGA-4E; family WGA-3G; genus WGA-3G. Next base: position 19,209 of record CAZGAW010000037.1, read on the forward strand.
AAAAAATTGGTATTGTTACAGGCGATGTGGTCCTGAATCCGTATGCCCAAGTGCTTTTGATGACAACCGAGATTTTTCGGAATACGATCTTCGATGATATTGAACGGCTACAAGATGTCTCTTACGTCATCTTTGATGAAATCCACTATATCAACGATATTGAACGCGGCACTGTCTGGGAAGAAAGCCTCATTTTCGCACCGCAACATATCAAATTTGTCTGTCTGAGTGCCACGATTCCAAACATTAATCCTTTCGCAGAGTGGATGCAAAGTGTACGGGATATTGACATCGAGATCGTCGAAGAATTGAAACGTCCGGTCCCTTTGGAGCATTACCTCTATTTTAAAGATTACGGTATCGGCAGTGTAGAGCATATCTCCACACTTCGGAAGAGAGCACAGCACGATACACGTAAACGAAAATCTGACCCATTCGATGATAAAACACCTCCGGCACTTCCCTCGAACTTTATAGAGACAAACCTTATTCCACATCTCCAGCGAGAGAAACAGCTCCCGTGCCTCTATTTCTGTTTTAGCCGTAAAGGCTGTGAAGAAAACGCTTTTTCATTGGTATTCGGATCGCACCTGCAGCTGCTTAATAAAAGACAGACAGCAGAGATTTTAAAGCAATTCGATGAACTCTGTCTCCAATTTGACATCGTCGAAGAAAAGAAAATTACCGAATTTCGCAGGTTAGTCAGTTGTGGTATCGCCTATCATCACGCCGGGATGTTACCGACGCTTAAAGAGGTCGTTGAACGGTTGTTTACCTCCGGATTAATTCAACTCCTCTTTACCACTGAAACGTTCGCTGTCGGTATTAATATGCCAGCCTGCACGGTGGTTTTTGACAGCCTCGAAAAGTTTGATGGCATAGGATTTCGATACCTCAAGGCGAGGGAATATCATCAGATGGCTGGGCGTGCCGGCAGACGCGGTATTGACACTATCGGTTACGTCTATCCGCAAATTATACCCGCATACGCCGATTTAAACGAGATTCGAGGTGTTATTTCTGATAAAATAGAACCTATAGAAAGCCAATTCAATCTTTCCTATTCCAGTATTCTCAATCTTTATGAGAAATATGGCGATGATATCTACGACGTCTACACGATGAGTTTGAGTAACCATCAAAACCGTGTGCGGGTGACGAAACTCAGTAAGCAGATTGAGGATAAAACGGAGAAACTTCGGATACTCCCTAAACCGGAGTGTATTCACGATGGTATTGATGGGAGTACGCAAATTGAGAAGCATTACCGACAGAAACGAAATCATGAAAAAAATCTTCAGCGTTTGTACGTAGAGAGGGCACAAATCAAGTCGAGAACGCGAGGGAAGAAACGGAGAAAGGAACGCGCGAAAAGGTTGAGGACCGTTCACAAGGAAATTAAACGTTTTAAAGCAAGCACCGAGCAGAGCCTTTGTGATGAATGCCACCACTTGCACACATGTACTGGAAGGTATAAGGCGATCCGCAAGGAGGAAGAACGACTTCAAAAACTCAAAAAGCGGACGACATTTATTGAAAACGATCCACAGCAGCAGATAGCCGCCCGCCTAAAGGTACTTGAAGAACTCGGATACATTGAAGCACAGACACTTCTACCGCGCGGGAGTACCGCTGCGCATATTTACGGATATGAGCTCCAATTAACCCAATTACTCTTTAGCGGTTTTTTTGAGAGACTCACGGAGGACGAAATTAACTGTCTCATGGTAGCCATTATCTCCGAACCTCGTAAAGATGGATACTTTAAACCGCTCAAAAATGAACGTTTGTTAGAGAAATTTTATACAGTCAATTCTGAAATTGCGTTCATTCAGCATTTAGAGGTTAAACATAAGGTGACAGAAATCACACCCATGTTAGAGCTCCGACTCTGCACCGCGATGCTCGCTTGGAGCCGAGGCTGTGACTTTGACATGCTTGAGAGATATGCCCGTTTAGATGCTGGCGATTTTGTTAGGACATTTCGGCTTGTCATCGACCAACTCCGCCAAATCCGTCGCGCTATGAGCGGACATACTGTCCTCGTTGATAAAATCAATCGGTGCATCGGCAAGATTAACAGAGATGTTGTAGACGCGGAACGGCAATTACGAATTGGACAAGAGGCGCTTGACGCGGAGACAGCGGAAGAGCTCGTTGAAACTGCTCAACAGCCGCTGCCTGTGGCTCTTGAAGATTCCGATGACGCTGAAATTTGAAAAGTACTTGTAATGTGAAATAGATTGTATTACAATGGCATAATAAATGCGTATAGATGCTGGCTATTCAGATGCACTGCCGCACAGTGCTCGAAGGTATCGGCACATTAAGTAATAACTAAAGGAGAATAACATGGCAAACCAAGACTTCAATTTAGCAGGTGCCCTCAAAGTACGCCCCGCCGAAGAAAGTGATGCGGCACATTTACACACATTTTGTTTTCCTGAAAAAACTAAAACGCAGGTTACAAAGGAGCTGCAAGCTGATTTAGCAGAGGAAAGCGGCGTTCAGCGACTCGTCGCGGAGTCGAGCGGATATCCGATCGGGCAGATTAGCGTGAGCAAAAATCCTAACGACGCTGAGGTAGCCGAGGTCGGGGATCTCGCTGTATCTGGCCCCTTTCGGCAGTTAGGCGTAGCAGACCATCTCATAGAAGCTGCCGAAGCTGCCGCAGCGGAAGATGGCGCGAAAACCCTGGAAATTGAACTCCCATCTTCTGAAGCGAATGTCATCCAAAGATATAAGGACTGGGGATTCGTTGAAAAACCGCTTGTTGTCCTTCAGAAAGTCCTTGGAGCAGAAGAACAGGAGGAAGAAGCAGACGAAGACGAGACTGAATCTGCTGAAACCAGCGGTGAACAGCAGGACCTTCTTGATGCCTAATGACGCGCGTAAATCCTGTTTAGCTCAGTTGGCGCGAGAGTGAGCTGTATTAGCGATACCTCTGTGAAATGGCTCACTCTCTATCAGACAAAATTTGCCGGAGTGGAGATTCAAGAAAACCCGCAGACATGCTGAATCACCGTAAAGCTAAAGACGGCACTGACAAGTGGCGTAGGAGAATGGATTATGAAAAAAATCTGGCTTGCCCTCACCCTCACACTCTTTGTAATTGGGTGTGGGACCCAAAATGAGAACCTTGCGAAGGGTAAAGAACTGATTAAATCGGATAAACGTCGCAAAGAGGAACGCGCTGTCCGAGAATTTAAACTCGCGCTCCAGCAACAAATTGATAATGCTGAGGCGCATTATCTACTCGGATTTTACAACGCACAGGAATTTTACGAGCCTGACACCGCTGATTGGCAGGAAGCGTCGATCACTGAGCGCGGCAAACAGATGTTCCTCGCATATCAAGCGGAACAGCGGAAGTACCTCGAAAGACTCGTTTTTGAGACCCTTCGGGATGATGATCTGGATATCCAGAACGCTGCGCTTGATGCACTCACGCGTATCTATAACCAAGGCGATCGAAATCGGCTACTGAGCCAACTTCAAAAGGCAATTAAGTCCAGTGACAATCGCGATAGACATAATGCACATTGGGTGCTTGGACACCTCGGTAAAGAGGACCCCGGAACAGTTGTTCCGATCCTGATAAAACTTCTGGATCATCGAAGAACAGAAACTCGCTTGAATGCTGTTAAGGCACTCGGAGAAGCTGGAAGTGAACAAGCGATTCCAGCACTCGCTGCGCTTATTGAGTCTGGCTCTGCAAGATGGAAACGGGATCGGGAGGAACCGGAGGTCCGCCAGCTGGCTGTAGAAGCACTCGGGAAAATCGGCGGTGCTGCTGTGCCGGAGTTAGTCAAGATTGTGCAGAATAAAGGGTCATCGCTGCGCGTTGATGCAATTCGAGCCTTAGCAGTGCTCGGGGACGAAAAGGTGGTGGAACCGCTCTTGGAGGCTTTGAAAGAACAGAGCAGTCGAGAGGTGGCTATCCCTCTTAATTAAACCGAAAGTCGATCTCGTCCGATCTGGCGCAGTTACAACGCCCGGTGCCCATCTTAAGGTGTCTATAGCGAATACCGTATCGGACTCGGATGGGCGAAACTTGCTATAAATATGGAAAGGAGCCTGTATGCTAAAAAAAATAGAACGGTTTAACAAACCTCACGACACGGTGTTTATCGTCTCACTCGTTTTGCTCCTGATGCTAGCACTCGGATGCGACAATCAGTATTATGATGAACGCCTAAAAATGCAGGTGCAGCAGTTAGACAGTGACCTGAAAGACCGTTGGTCGACGAGTGGTGTCGTTGTATTGAATACTACACCGAATGGACCCGCACATAGCGCACAACTTGAGACTGGCGAACTTATCTCCTATGTCATCGCAGAGTACCCGGTACAAAATGTAGGAGACTTTAACAGTGCAATGAAACAGGCGCTGGATGAGGATAATAACCTCATTCTTTATCTAAAAGATAAGCCACCCGTACGTATCGCTCTCCGAAGACAAGGCGATAAAGTGGGACTTAGCGTTGAGGGCAGCGGCACTTTGCGCGTCAAACAGATTCAGCCCGGTACGCCTGCAGCGAATACCGATATTCAGGTCGGTGACATCGTTGAGAAGATTGTTGATGAACGAAAAATTTATAGCCTTGATGATTACAAAAAGACGCTTGGAAAACTTGCTAAAAAGCAGTTTACTTTCCGAACCACTGAATTGATAGGCGTGAAAATTGCCGCTGTGGATGCACTTGGGGACTTAGGCGATGTCCGAGCGATTGCACAACTCGTGGACCTCTTCAAAAATAGTACAGAATTTTCACTCCGGAAAGCATCTATTAACAGTCTTCAACGTCTTGTTGAATTGAGCGTCTTAAACGACCTTTTTCAGCAGTTTCAAAATGCTGATGTGAACCAGCTGCCACTCGATAATCTTCCGGCACAGCAATTAGAATCCGCTGCGATTCTCGGTTTGCTCACTGTAGACCTAACCGAGAACACTGCTACCCTTAAGGCACCCTTCGGGACGCAATTCAGACACAGATCTGAGGCACTTTATCAGAAAATTAACGAAGGACAACTCGCTGAACTTGCACAAGAATACATTCAAATTGAAGTGGAACCGGAACAGGAAATCCGACGCGCCTGCCTCGCTATACTCGGAATTCTCAAACCCGTTTCCGCAATCGATGTCCTCATCGCTGTTCTTGAAAATTCTACAGAAATTCCCGGCATCCGCTTCCAAGCTGGATTGACACTCAGCCAGATTGGTGAACCCGCTGTTGATGCCCTTATTGCTGCGTTTGAAAAAGGGGACACCAGCACGAAGGATATTACCGCTTCCGCACTCGGTGGTATCGGTGGTACTAAGGCACGAGATCAGTTAATTGATGCCTTGGAAGGCAGCAGTGAATCCGCGATTCAACTCACCCTTGTTGATGCTATTGCTAAAATCGGTGATGCCCCTTCAATCCGAGCATTAGAACGCCAGCGTCAACAATACCAACAGGGCGATGAGAGTGGGGTACGCATCTTTTTGGATGAGGTCTTCAGGGGTTTGAACAAGGAATCAATGTAATTCGGCGGAACACTCGCACAGCGGGTTCTGGACTGCTAATGAAAATTGGACTCATTTCAGACTTGCACACGGACGTTACGCCTTGGAACAAGGCACTTGTTCCGCATCTCATTGATGCCGTCAGGGCAGCAGAACTCGACGTTTTGGTAATCGCAGGTGATCTCGCACGACATTTAGTGCAACTTTCTGAAACGTTGGATGCCTTTCAACTTGCGGATTTGGCGTGTGAGAAATTGTTCGTCCCAGGTAACCACGATATTTGGGCGATTGAGACACAGAACGTCACCAGCGAGCAGAAGTGTGAAATTATTTCGGAACTTTGCCAGGCATGTGGGTTCCATCCATTGATGGAGGGCCCCTTCATCACGGAGAAAGTCGGTTTCTGTGGGACCATCGGCTGGTACGATTATAGTTTTGCTCCAGACGGCTACGACTTTTCCGACGCTCAATATGCCGAAAAAGAGTTGATGGGAGCCATCTGGAATGATAAACGGTATGCCAAATGGGACGATACCGATCCAGCTGTTGCCCGACGCTTTGAAGCCGATCTTGAAGCGCAAATTATCTCTATTCGGGACGAGGTATCACGTATTGTTGTCGTCACGCATCATGTGCCGTTTCGGGAGTGTCTGCGATACCGCGGTGAGCTACCGTGGGATTTTTTTCGAGCATTCATGGGCAGCGAAGCCCTCGGAACCCAGTGCTTACAGGAGCCTCTTGTCACACACGCGCTCTTCGGACATACGCATCAGGCACTTGATATGCAAATTGGTAGTGTGCGTGCTATTTCCGCTCCGATCGGTTATCTTCAGGAAGAACCTACCATCGGGTTAGAAACTTATGCTTCACAGTGTTTAGCGTGTTTTGAGGTTTTTTAAAGGATTTTTAATGAAAATCGAAAGAAGGAACGCTATGGAAATCACCTTAACCAATAGCAACGATGCCGGTGCCCTTGAATTTCCGTGGGGCGCGATTAAGTGGCTCTGTAACGATCAGATTGATCCAGAGGCTGAGATGACGTTCGGGGTTGTCTACATTAATGCTGGTGAAGGCAATCCTACACACTACCACCCAAACTGTGAGGAACTTATCTATGTGCTTTCAGGTGAGTGTGATCACAAATTAGGAGATGAAATCATCCCGCTCAGACCAGGGATGATGCTCCGTATTCCGCGGAATGTCAAACACAATGCCGTCAACACCGGTTGGCAACCTGTAACAATGATTATCTGTTATTCCGATGCTGACCGACAAACCGTCTTTGAAGAGTAGGAGGGATTTGTAATCCCGACGATTTTTAATCCCGACCCTATCCTACCACAAGGAATCATTTAAAAAATGTCCAAAGAATCTCGCTGCAGTGTTAAAATCTGCGGTATCACCTCTATCCATGACGCGCAACTTGCCGCCGATGCCGGCGCCGATTACATCGGAGTGTTGGTTGATGTGGCTGTATCTGAACGGACACGCTCCGCTGCACAAGCGACCGAAATTGCGAGCGGAAGCCCTATTCCTACCGTAATTCTACTATATAATCGCTCAACATCCGACATTCAAGAAATAGTCTCGCAAGTTCAACCGTTTGCCGTTCAACTCCTCGGACAAGAGTCCCCACAACAGGTCAAAGAATTGACGCGCACCGGCGCATGTCAGTTCTGGAAGTCCGTCTATTTGCCAGCGGGAAGTCCCGAAAATGTGGATATACCCGTTGTTCAGGAGGAGATGCAAGCCTACCGAGACGCCGGTGCAGATTTCCTGTTGTTTGATAGCGTTGATATGAGTCTTGAAAAACCGAGATACGGTGGCACGGGAAAAACATGCGATTGGAATGTCGCCGCTGAACTCATTACTGAGAGCCCACTGCCAGTTTTTTTCGCAGGTGGGATCCGTCCAGAGAACGTCAAAGGTGCCATTGAGACAATCCGCCCCCACGGTATTGATCTCTGTTCCGGGGTCGAAGCCTCAAAAGGTACCAAAGATCCTCATAAATTAGTGCAGCTTATGGAACAAGTTAACCAAGCTAATTAAAAAGCGGCAATCACATTTATCCGTTGTTAATAGGAAATCGTTCTATCATATTTTGAAATGAATTATGGGCAAGACTTTTGTGTTTCTGCTCTATCAACTATAGGAGGTCTCTATGAACGGTCGTTTTGTTCAGACTTTTAGTAATCTTCCTCGGTTAGTTGCCATCATGCTACCTATTTGTCTAATGTCTATTGTCGGTTTATCTGCTGCTTTCGCTGATGCACATGAAATGGAGGGTGAAAAGGCAGAAGAAAAACCGATGGAGGAAAAACCGAAGATAACAGGCTGGTTTCAAATTGATGTCGATAGTTTGGGTCCCTATTTCCTAATTGGTGCGAGTCATCCGCTCGGCGGCGGTATTTCATTTGATTCTAATATCTATGTGAACGGTAATCCGGCCTTCGACGGTTCGTCCAAGTATTTGGGTGAATTTGATATGGGCATTTCATTTCCTGTTATCGCAAATGACAGCATGGCACTGCTGCTAACACCGATGCTCGGCGTTGGGTTCAATTATGCCAGACCAGACGGTCCCTATGCCTTATATCCGCAAATCTTTGCGATCCTACCCGCCGGTAAAATCTTTGGTTTCCATTGGACGATCAACACCCTTTCTTCTATATTTGATGATAAAACCCTAAATGAACTCTACAATCGAACGTATTTCACCTACGCTCTTAATGATATTGTCGCTATCGGACCGCAGTTTGAATCCGTACTCGGTCTCGGTGATGGGGGTGGATTATGGGCACTCAATTTCGGGGCTCGCCTAAATATCAATTATGGTGAGAATAACACACTCGGCTTATATGTCGGATATGAAACAAAAAAAGAGGAAGGTGAAACCGGACTGACCGGTAGAATGAATTTTACGCGTAGATGGTAGATTATGATGGGTGCAGCAGTGCACCCATCTTTCTTTTTGACGGAGCATTGTTCGGAGAATATTCCGGGTGTGAACCCCACAATAATATTTTCGCGTAAAACTTTCAATGAAAAATTAGGAATCAGTTTCGGGGGTGTCGAAGACTTCTCTTGGAATGTTTCGGGAGTCTTTGGTAAATAGGAGCAAGTCAATGAATACCACTGGGTAAATGACAAAAATCTTGATTTTTTCCTTAAAGCCAGGTATAATACTCGTATGCCATGCTATTGGAGGCAACCGTACCAGAATCACCTTTGCTACGAACTGTGTGGACCTCGCGAAGTAGCTCGAGGGGAGAATAAAACCGTGTCGCGTGATTTTATACTAAAACTCGAAAACAAAAGGGCACTTTGGAAAACACAAACATCTCAAGGTTTCCGCTAGCGAAGGTGTTTTTGCAAACGCTGAAATCCAATGCGAAGAAAGTGTTTCTGCGGATTTCTTCTACTAACCTCGCCCTTCCACAATGTCTAATTAATTGTAGGTTTTACTATAAATCTGCCGGATTGTGGACGAATAGAGGAAAGAACAATGAACGATGATACGATAACAACCAAAGAGATGTTTGAGTTACTGCGTTCTGATATACAAAATCAGTCTTCCGAACTCAAGGCACAGATCACTGACCTCAAGTCAGAGATCTCCGAGGTCCGATCAGAGCTCAAGTCAGAGATCTCCGAGGTCCGTTCTGATATACAAAATCAGTCTTCGGACCTCAAGTCAGAGATTTCTGATGTCCGATCGGAACTCAAATCGGAGATTTCTGATGTCCGATCGGAACTCAAATCGGAGATTTCTGATGTCCGATCCGAGATCACCGATGTTCGATCTGACATTCAATCTTTAGGCGATCGACTTCGGAACGTTGAAACTGCTGTAGCAGGGACGACAGCCTTGCGACGTACAAGAAAACATTGATTGACTGGTTATTTCGGATTGCAGCAGCAGTCGGTGTCGGTGGGGCAATCAAGGCGTTTTTATCTTGAAGGCGATCCTTCCTGTTCAGGAAGCCGTCAAGGGCAACCCATCCCGGTTGCTTTCGCTTTTGAAGAAAGTCCATCCATACTACCCTCCGTTAAAACTGTTACAATGTTATTCTATTCCAATAAATAAACATGAATCGTTCTGTCTTTTGCACGGGAAAAGGCAGGAAACGTTTCTACAAGATGTCCGCGTTGGCGAATCCAATTGCGGACATCTGCATTTACATCGAAGACATTAAAACTCGCTACGTCCACAAGAAACCATAAGCGTTCCTTTCCCGAAGCTTCCCATTCTCTTTCAAACGTTTCTGAACTTTCTAATAATCCACCAATATAGACGGATGTCAACTCTGGAAGATAATACTTGCCCATCTCAGGTTCCGAAAGCACAACTTTATCGGTAGGTTGCTGCTTCGTTTGAACCGCTGCAAATGCCTCCCGCCATTTCGGTCTTCCGCCGTTTTCAATTCTAAAATAGAGATAATCCTGTGACAGGAGTGCCACCAGAAGCACACACGGCACAATCACGCCAACGGTGCTTTCTGATTTCGTTTCTATTGCTTTCCAAACCCGTTCACACGCAACGCCAGCGAGGATAAAATAGCCGGGTATCGTCCAAAATAAGTAATAGCCCGCAACGTTTTGCAGCTGCGATGCAATCAAAAAAAGTATCAGCGGTACCCCCGCATAACACAATAAAAAACGTGTGGACTTGTTGAACGGAGTCGCAATGAACCCGAAAAAAGCAGTAACCGCGACGGGAATACTCACACCTTGGACCAGCGTTAGCACGATATAGAGTGGACTCCGCTGCCATACATTGCGTCCCCATCCAGAGAAAAGATAACCTCGAACTTGTGGAAGCGCGAGTGCCAACACCGGCATCGCAAACGGAATAAAGAAGATAAGTAGGTTCAGCCATCGCTTCCTGCTAGATTTTTCTAATAGACACATTAGGGCATACGCAGCTAAAGCTGGAACGATCACAACGGCGAGCGTGTGCGAAAGGATTAAACAGAGGCAGGAAACGAGCGCGCTTATCGTCAAAAGGGTTGAATCACGTTCGAGAGATGTATAGAAGAACCACGCCGTTAATACCCCAAAGAGAAAAGTAAAAACAGGGTAACGCGCGTTTTGTGACCAAAACAGGTGCCAACTTGCACATGCCACGAATGCACTGCTAAGGAGTCCAACTTGCCAATTGAAGAGTGTGCGTCCTAACCCAAAGACCGCCGGAATGGAAATAATCCCGACGAGGCACGGAATCAAGCGACTTCCCCATTCAGTATTGCCAGCAAGCGCGATTGATAGTTTCACCGCAATATAGGGGATCGGATTCGGGATAGTTTGCCAACTGTCGAATGAAAAGTTTTGGGCATCCCGGACAGTGAATACCTCATCAATCCAGAAACTCCATTGCCCCAAGTTCCAAAAACGGAGTGCTGCCCCGAACAGCACAACACCGCTCAACATCACCATTTGCATCTTTTTTGGGCAATGTTTTGTTGAAAATTTCAGCATTTTCTTACAGTTATCGGTTATCAGTTATCGGTTATCAGTTTTAAAAATTGTCCGCTATTCGGTATCCGTTATCGGTTAAAGGCTTGTAATGTTTACATTACTGACAACTGAAAGTGAACGTAGCGAACGCTCTGACAACTGACAACCCTTAATTGGCACGCGTTTTGCTTTATACGGAAACAGATGCAGAGTAAACACTGGTGAAAGCCTGTCATTTATTGGCAGGCAAAACCACTATATCACAAATTTATGCCGAAGTCAAGCGGATGCTTTCTCCATGAAAGCCGCAGACTGGCACTATCGCACAATGAGTGTAGATTGTTCAAATTTCATATAACCGTGTAGGCGTGTTTTGGACGCGCAGATTAGCAGGGGTAATAACCCCAAACCCGATTTTGGCAAAAAAAAATCGGACTAAAACTCCAAGAGGTAAAATAATGAAAACGCATATGTTTTGGTTGGTTCGTTTGTTAGCAGTCGTTTGTATTTTCGCAGTTGGTAGTGTTCCTACGGTTTACGCAGATGCGCATGAAGCCGGTGAAGAAATGGCTGAAGAAGAAGCATCAAGTGTTTCCGGGTGGTTTCGTACCGATACGGATAGTTTAGGGACGCAAATCTGGGTCGGTGCCAGCCATTCCCCAAGTTTCCTCGGTAGTCTCTCATTAGACACTGATATCTACGTCGTTGATACATTCGGTGAGCTGGATGTCGGTCTCGGTATTTCGGTTGTCGATAGCGATTCAATGTCCCTCAGTTTTCTTCCCATGGTAGGCATTGGGTTTGACTACGCCGCTCCAAACGGCCCCTCTTCCTTGATTGCCCCGCAGTTGTTTACATATCTCACCGCCGGCTCCATCTATTTTGAGTCATGGATACAGGGTTTCTTCAATTCTATGTTCGATGAAGAAGCAGGCGATTCGTTCTACACCCGAAATTTTGTGCTCCTGTCGCTTAATGACACCCTCTCTGTTGGTCCGCAGGTAGAAGTAACGCTGGATTTAACCGAAGGCGGACTCAGCAGTTTAGCCCCAGGTCTCCGTGCCAATGTCGGCTATGGCGAAAACAACACCCTCGGCGTCTTTGTCGGATTTGAGACCCAAAAAGGTGATGATGACACGGGGATTACCGGTAGAATGACGTTCGTCCGCACATGGTAAAGATGGAAACTATCAGTTGTTAGTTATCAGTTATTAACAAGAAATGTTTGATGTACCAAGCTCTCTTCACTGACTGCTGACAACTGATAGCTGACTGCTCTTCTACAAGGAGATATTTCAAATGAGAAAAAAGGTTATCATAACAGTTTTCACACTCACGTGTTTGTTGTGCTTGAATGCTTTCGCGCTAAATGGGTTGGTAGATAGCGATGGCAAGCTTGAAAAGGTGGAAGCTTCCAAATATATGGGAGACACATTGTGGGTGCTGGTCGCTGCGTTTCTCGTTTTCTTTATGCAGGCAGGATTTGCTATGGTGGAGTCTGGGTTCACGCGTGCCAAGAACGCTGTCAACATTCTCATGAAAAACTTGATGGACTTCTCGATGGGTTCAATCGCTTATTGGGCAATCGGCTTTGCTATTATGTTTGGTGCCGGTAATGCGTTCATGGGAACAAGTGGTTGGTTTGTTCCTTCTGAAACCCTCACGGAAGGTGCAGCGACTGATACGAGTGTGTTTAGCGCGTTGGAGTGGAGTTCAGTCCCAACTTACGCTGCGTGGCTCTTCCAACTCGTTTTTGCCGCAACGGCTGCGACGATCGTTTCCGGTGCCATGGCAGAACGCACACAGTTCAAGAGTTATCTCATTTACAGCATTTTCATCACTGGTATCATCTATCCAATTGTCGGACACTGGATTTGGGGTGGTGGCTGGTTGTCAAGTATGGGTATGTCGGATTTCGCGGGTTCAACCGTGGTTCACTCCACGGGTGGATGGCTCGCACTCACAGGTGCTATCGTCTTGGGTCCCCGCATGGGTAAATACGATAGTGAGGGAAAACCGAGACCGATTGCTGGACACAACCTCCCGCTTGCTGCACTCGGTGTCTTTATCTTGTGGCTCGGTTGGTTCGGGTTTAACCCCGGTAGCCAAATGGGTGCCGACGCATCAGAGATTTCCAGTATTGCGATCACGACGAATCTCGCCGCAGCAGCCGGTGCTATTCTCGCTATGATTACCGCATGGATCATCCTCGGTAAACCCGATGCAGGTATGGCACTCAACGGGGCACTCGCAGGCTTAGTCGCAATTACCGCGGGTTGTGCATCTGTCAGTCCAGTATCCGCTGCAATTATCGGGGCACTCGGTGGTATAGTCGTCGTCCTGAGCGTTCTGTTATTTGAAAAACTGCGCATTGATGACCCCGTCGGTGCTATCTCCGTACACGGGACGTGTGGCGCATTAGGTACAATTCTCGTCGGGTTTTTTGACAGCTCAAGTGGTGTTTTCTTCGGTGGAGGATTCGGACTGCTCGGGGCACAGATCGTCGGTGTCGTCGCTGTCCTCGTATGGTGTCTCGTTACAGGCTTTATTCTCTTCTACGGAATCAAGGCTATTACAGGTTTACGAGTCACTGAGGAAGAAGAACAGGCAGGACTTGACTACGAAGAACACGGCGCAAGCGCCTATCCTGACTTTAACGTTTCCGCAATACGTTAGACATGTTTCGATAGGGTCTTCGATCCACGTAGAATCGAAGACTCAAACCGAATAGGGACCGCCCACACGAAGTTTCGCTTATATCCCTGAGTTTTACTTCACACTTTGTGGGCGTTTCCCTTTTTCGCCTTTCGGTATTTTGTCTGCTTTGTTAATTTGAAAATATCACTTGATACTGTTATCATGTTCTGCTAAAATGTTGAATCAATATCTTCCGGAATTAGGCTTTTTTAAGAAACGATTGGTAGGACGAGATTGTAATTGGAGAGGTAGACGAGGCTGTCTACCCGAGAGAAACAGCAAAACAAGCAATAGATGCTTGTAAATTTATGGAGGATCCAGATGCAACAACGATGTGCATCACAATCTGCAAAAAAGCGATCTGGTTATACACGAATTGGAACGCTAATTGTTATTTTATTAATGTGTGGCGTGCCGGGTTTAGCGATGGCACAAGAGGCGACCGCTCCTGATTCAGGGGATACCGCTTGGATGCTGACTTCAACTGCCCTCGTGCTATTTATGACGATCCCTGGGCTCGCACTCTTCTACGGCGGACTTGTACGCGTTCAAAATGTACTCTCTGTCCTCATGCAATGTTTCGCATTGACAGGATTGATTACTATTGTGTGGGTTATCTGTGGGTATAGCCTCGCCTTCAACACCGCCGGCATGGAGGCAGGGACAATCACACTCACCTCTTTTGTCGGTGGACTCGGTACCATGTTCCTACGTGGTATCGGTGTAGATACCCTCTCTGGGACTATCCCTGAAACCGTTTTTATTACCTTCCAGTTGACATTCGCGATTATCACACCCGCACTCATCGCTGGCGCATTCGCCGAACGGATGAAGTTCTCGGCGATGTTAATTTTTTCTGTGCTCTGGTCGATCATCGTTTACGCACCGCTCTGCCACATGGCATGGTCGGGTGACGGATCGCTTTTTGGCGATATTATCGGCGCACTCGATTTCGCCGGTGGAACCGTTGTGCATATTAACGCAGGGATCGCGGCGTTGGTCGCTGCTATCTTGGTCGGCAAACGGATCGGTTACCAGACAACACCAATGCCACCGCACAGTTTGACGCTCACCGTTGTTGGCGCCTCAATGCTTTGGGTAGGCTGGTTCGGCTTCAACGCCGGGAGTGCTGTTGCTGCTGATGGCGCCGCTGGCATGGCAATGCTTGTCACACAAATTTCAACCGCCACCGCTGCTATCGCATGGATGTTTGTTGAATGGATAAAACACGGCAAACCGAGCGCTTTGGGTATCGTAACAGGTGCCGTCGCAGGATTGGTCGCGATTACGCCTGCTTCTGGTTCTGTTGGACCAATTGGAGCACTTGTTATCGGCATCGTTTCCGGTATTGTCTGTTTCTGGGGAGCAACCACTTTGAAGTCACAACTCGGTTATGACGATTCCTTGGATGCTTTCGGCGTTCACGGCATCGGTGGAATTGTTGGCGCTTTGATGACTGGTATTTTTGTCGCCGAAGGCTTCGGTGGTGTTGGATTAGGTGAGGGTATGACAATCGGAAAACAAGTCTGGGCGCAGCTCCTCAGCGTCATTGTTACGCTTGTTTGGAGCGGTGTGCTTTCGTTTATTATCCTCAAGATTGTAGATGCTACAGTCGGCTTACGCGTTGAAGAAGATGATGAACGGATGGGACTCGACCTGTCACAACACAACGAGCGTGGATACAACCTCTCATAGAGAAATCCATTTTATCATTTTGCGCGACCGCAAACCGCGCGTAGAAATAGAAGGGCGGACCTCATGTCCGCCCTTCTATTTTTTCTATCCGGCTACCTGTGCAGCGATCGCTGCATCAGACAACCTATCTTTTTCGACAAGTAAGTGCTGGCTTGCACCGATATTTCCATAAACCTCAGCAACCCAAGTTGTGTCAAAGACATCACCTGTATTGTGGATAACCAACGGGCGTGGCGCAACAAGTGTACCTGCTGTCCGAAAATCACCGACTTGACGGATGTTCGGTATCGGTAAGGTTTCCAAGAAAGCCGCATCGCTATCAGTATTGTGCTGTGCCGCATCCACGACGACATTTTTAACATCCGTAAATCCTGCCGCCAATAAACTCCACAGCCCTGCTTCACCTATTCCGATCAGGTTCACCTCTGAAACATCGCCTCTGTTTGTAAAGCAGTGTAGTGCCGTTACAATATCCTGCACGCGCGAAGCAGCAGTTGTCCGATTATAAGTGGTGAAGTAGTTAGTATCTTCCGATCTCTCATAATTGCCGTGTTCACCCGTACCAAAGACATCAATAATTAAAACCCGTTGGTCAACACTAAGCAAGTCGGTAATGATCGAAGAGGGTTCACCTGTCTCCGAATCGATTAACTTTTCCTTACCCGCTGGATGAACGATGAGCGTTACTGGATCGTGTCCGACCTGCGGTTCCGGACTAAATAGGATAGCGGGGATAGCGTCCCCCATGCCCTTCCTACCGATGACAAGGTGTTTCGCAGATAAATTGGTATGATAGGTTGTCGGGAATGCCCCTTCCGGTTCAACAAGCGTTACATCCGTACTTTTCGGAATATGTAACCCGAGAGCATGCTGCAACCCACTCCCCATTTCCTCGCGACGGGTCTGGCGTTCTGTTTCATTTGAAGGCTTCCATTTTCCGATCGCCTGCTGAGAACGTTCTATCCAAGCCGGTAAAAACGCTTCCTGTTTCATCGCATGTGATGGCATCTCGCGTTCCGAGAAAACTAATAAGTCCTCATCGGGCTCAACCTCAAATGCGACCTCTTTAAACGCTGAAGCGTCCGCTGCTCCCAAAAACCATTTCGCGAACCAAGCATATACCACCTCGCGGCTTTCCTTGTTGTAGTTGTGTTCTGCGTCTACTTGAACCTGATGCACTTTATCTTTTGCATCAAAATGTGCGTAGATGCTTTGAATCGCAGGATATTCGACCGTCGGTGTCTTCACAGTCCAGTCGCCTGTAGCGGATACAAGGAGGAGCGGACGCGGTGCCATCAGCGCACCGATCTCAATATTGCTTACATCTAAACGAAGGTTCGGAGCATTTTCACAGCGACAGCCACCTTGCATTGTCGCTGAAATCATGTTAACAGGTGCCGAGACCTTAATGCGTTCATCAACCGCCGTCAATATAAAGGTTTGTGTCCCACCGCCTGACGCGCCTGTACATCCGATACGTTCGTTGTCCACATCCGGTAGGCTCTCTAAAAAGTCGATAGTGCCGATACTGTTTTGGAGTTGAAGCCCCATCGCACTGAGACCCCACAATTCTTCGTGGGCACCGCCATAGTTGTGTTCTATCTGTTTGCCGCTGTCGTTGTAGCCGAGCATATCGTATGCAAAAATGACATACCCCTGTTTGGCGAAGTTGATACAGCGACCCGGAATTGAACCACGTTCGATATTCTCAAGCCGTCCGCGCCCCCAATGCCCGTGTGGACTCACAATCCCCGGAAATGGACCCGATTTCCCAAGCGGACGATAGAGATTTCCTGTTGTAAAGAAACCCGGAAAAGGCTCAAAATAGACCTTTTCCACACTATAATCGTCCCGCTCGATCCTTCCGAATATCTCGGCGTTTAGGGGTGTTGGTTCGTGTGTCGGCACTAACCCGTTGGCGACGCGAATCTGCTGCCGTAATGCTGCAGCTTTTTCTGTCCATTCCGCTTGGGTATACCCCGGAAAGGTATAGGGTGTGTTGAGATCGCGTGGTGTACCGCCCCGCGCATCGCTAACAACCTGTGAAGCCTCAGCAAAAACGTGAGCGAGTTCGTGATGTTGTTCAGCCATTTTTTATCTCCTCCAAATGCTTCGCAACGATAAACTTCAGGAGTTGGACGATGTATTCCGCCTCCAAAACCCCGTTGTAATCCGGCGAAAATTCAAGTGTGAATGTCGGTTTGTTGGTCTCAATGTCGCTAACGATCCCGCGCACGAATGTCCAGCTG
Organism: uncultured bacterium; assembly: GCA_964523645.1. Lineage (GTDB taxonomy): Bacteria > Poribacteria > WGA-4E > WGA-4E > WGA-3G > WGA-3G. The sequence goes on from CAZGAW010000037.1 coordinate 36,816, forward strand.
TCATTGACGGTATAGCACCCGAAAACTTCCTGTTCAGAATTAGTATCTCCTTCCCAATTAAGCCGTGCTGCGGCGAGCATTTCACCGCAGAGCTGGTACAACGGATCAGGTGCGTGCAAACCACGCTTCGCCTTATGGACAATCAAGTACGGGGGTTGAATTCTCCCACCGAGGGAAGGCGCGAGAGCACCATCTACCTCACCCTCCAATTCAAACGTCCGATATACGGCTTTCAGCGGAACGCCGCTCCACGCTTGAATATGCCCCTGTTCCACAAGTACCAACATCGGGTAAATCGCACGCGCCCAGAGCGTCGTTTCGTTCATAACAACCAGATGCCGATGGTACAGGGTTGACTTGATATCGTCAAGCCGTCTACCTTCTTCTGGAGTGAGGGGTATCCGCATTTTCTCCCATTCTTTTCGAGCAACGTACTTTATGTTCAACGTTACAAGTGTCTTGACTATTTCTTCTGAGAGTTGTGAAAATACATACGTGCACATCGTTCAAAACCTCCATCCAATGTAGTTTCCACGAAACTTTCAACCGCTGCCTGTCTATTGATTATGAATCTGAGGGAGGTTCCTCTCAGTCTCCCTGAGCTTTATAGTAAATCCTGAAAATATATGCACACACAAGATTTGGTGCTTCCCACTCGCTGGCAAGGTTCACTAGGGGAAATCCGCAGAAACACTTTCTTCGCATTGGATTTCAGCGTTTGCAAAAACACCCCTATCAAAAACACCTCG
>CAZGAW010000038.1:0-37011 GCA_964523645.1 uncultured bacterium
ATCTGAAACCGATTTGCAAACCTGACGTTTATATTTTTCAATACATGTATACATGCCCACATGCATGCATGTATGGAGGCATAAACAATATGAAAACAGTAGCAATTCCATCAGATACTGGCGAGATTTCAGTGAGGACAACACCCAACTCGGCTTCAATCGTTCCGCCATCTCGTCAAGGTAAGAAAGTCATTCAAGGGCATTTCGATAAGGACGTGCATCGGCAGTTGAAAATACTCGCGATTGAGAAAGACACGAGTATTCAAAATCTGCTGAGCGAGGCACTGAATGCGCTGTTCGAGCGGAACAACAAACCGCCGATCGCGTAAAGCAAATTTCGGGGGATACCATGATTTCAAATGCGGATTGGAGAATTTTAGAGCAAACCAACCAGATGCTGGCGTTGAGCTGGGAAGCACTCAGGCGTGCACGCGCAAGCAGGGATACGCATGCAATCAAAATGGCTGAAATGAGTTATTTTCAGGCACTGCAGAGTGTAATTGTATCAACGCAAAACGCTGTCGCTCAGAATGCGGTGTCATCACAGTAAGGAGGCGTAGTCATCTTCAGGTTTTTTGTATACTTGTTTTGCAGTTGCGATCAGGGGAACAACACTGTAGTTGTTCCCCTTACGTTTTGGATGACTTTAGTATTTCTGAGAAAAGAATGAAACACAGTTCAGAGGAATTATATTGAGAACAGTGGATGTAGGGAGGTCTTACCAACACCGCCTTTATTGTTGAAGAAAGTTAGGACTGGAACGGACATTCTTAGGGAGCCTCCGGTTTTTGTGCTGATTTTAGTGTTGCTCGCACGTAATTGTCAAGGATTTCAAATTCCGGTTCTGGATGTCCTGCTTCTTTCAGTAGTCTTCTAGCTATGGATATTCCTACACCAAAACGCTGTACATAACCAAGGATCTTCATTGCTTCTGCCAAATTTGGATTGCGATACTCAACTAGATGGGGCTGCCCGAAGTTTTCTGCTGTTATTACGCCATAAGTGCCGCCAGGGCTTAAAACTTCAATACGATCATTAAACCAATAAACATGGATAGGCGAGTTGGTGCCTTCATAAGTTCTATGCATAATCGCATTTCGGGTAATCTGTTGCACTGCTTCTATTCGATAAAGGGCTGTTCGCTTTTCGATAGGACCAGATGTAATATCAACCGCAATGCGGTTATGTGCCATGAGTTTATCATCTAAGCGACGGACCTGGTCAGGGATCGCGCCACGGATTTCTTGGCTGTCAATAATATCATCCGTAATTTCATTTCCATCAATTCTGAGGAATTGTATATAAGCCCCTGGCAAAAAATCTTGTGGATTCTTTCCAATCGTGAGGATTCCGAGAACAGTCGCAGTTGGGTCGTCAACGGTAGTAATCATCTTTGTGGCTGCGAGTTGTTCATTCAGGCTTCGCTCATTAGCCTCCAGAATTTCCGTGGAAAATGCTTTCGGGAGATATTCATAACTAAACAGAGCAAGGTTAAGGTCGGAAACGCCAGCTGCCGGGATTGGATAGAGGTCAAAGGGTCGATCACCATATCTTCGTTTTTCATTGAGGATCCGTTCATCTTGTGCTGTGGCGGTACCTCGACAGGGTCCGATTCGGATATGGATCGCCCCTCGGCATCTTACTGGCGGTGAATTGGAGGGTTGCACCGTGACAACGGCGATTTCCTCACCTTGTATCACACGCTTTTCCACCGTCAGCGATGGCGGAGGCACGATATTCCCATCCGTTTTCATATCAGCTAACCGGCGTAACAATTCATCCGTAATCGGTGTAGTTCCGATAGTTGTATCGTCTTCCACACCCACAATAACTAAGCCTGCTTCCCCGCGATCGCGTAGATCATTGGCAAAGGCACAGATTGCTTCCCTAATCCTTTCTGGAGCACTGCCGGACAAAGACGCTTTAAACTCAACGGCATCGGATTCACCGGTTTTGATGATTCGCAGTAGTTCTTCATCGGTAAAATTTGACATCAAGATTCTCGCCTACTTTGGTAAAATCGAGAGTTTTCACAGTAAGTATACAGAGTGAAACCAGGTTTGTCAAGGTGTTGTACAGATTTCTGATCTCTGGAATTCAACGGGTACTGCTGTGAATGTATACTTAGAGTGGTTTTGGGGATCGGTTCAGTGCGGCCAGAAAACCGCACCTACCTTTTCTCACGTACATCTGGAGCAATTGAAAGACCACATCTATTGTGGATTGAAAGCGTGCTGAAGATTAGTACAGCACATGCACCCGATTTTTTCCACGAATGGTCTCGTCTGGCATTGTAATCGGCACCTCAACCAGCGTAATTAGCGTACCATCGGCACTTATCGCAAGTGTATCGTAGGGAAGTTGTCCCTCTGTGCGATAGGTGTACAGGTATTTCGCTAAGCCGTTGCCCTCTACTGTTAGATCGAACACTGACACGCCGTGGAGGCTCTCGTTCGGATCTTGGGCTCGTTTAGAAACAGACAATACGGCATAGCGATCCATCGTATCAATGCGTAAGCCCTGCGGCATATTCTCAAGTTTCCACTGCCATATTTTTTCGCCGCTCCAAGAATAGGCGAACAACGTCATCCCATTGGGATGTGCTGCAGCGGGCTTTTGGGCACCCTTCCGAAGATGGTATGGGATAAACGTGTCCCCTGTAACGAAGAGTGCCGCGGCATCTGTTGCTCCGATGGTGCCAGAAGTCGCGACGATAGGAATACCACTGACCTCTAACGGAGTCGTCAAATTTTCTTGCCATATCGGTTCCGACTTATTTACATCGAAAATGAAGCCGCGTCCGTCGTCAGTTGTCAGATTAATGAACTTACCATCTGGCGATATGCTCACACCTCGCCAGAACGTGACCTGTGAGAAATACTCGCGCAGCGGTTCAATATCCACATGCCATTTTGCTGCTCCATCCTCTGCGTTAAGAACAACAAGTTTTCCGTTGCCCACATCGCTTTTATCTGCCGTGTTTCCTTGTAAATTGTGTCCTGCGTCTGTTATGAGTGCGAGTGTTTTTCCATCAGCACTTACGTCAAACCAACGTATTACCCTTGATACCGCGCCATCGTGGGGCCATTTCCAGATAACCTTTCCCGTTTCACTGTCAAATCTATAGAGTTGGGACTTCTTCAGTGGCGTGTTATTCTCTGTCCACGAGTGCACACTCGCAACCAAAAGGTCTCCGTTCGCTAACGTTTGCATGTGCGCTTGACCAGGGTAGCTTACCCAGGCGTAGACGCTGTCAGGATTACTCGGCGTCGAGGTTCCGATGTCATCAGCAGTGCGGTATTTCCAACGAAGTGTCGATTTATCGGTTGTTAGGTCATAGCAGTAGATGAATCCGTCTGCCGCTTGTTCACCGATATAGAGCCGCGTATTATCGGGACTGAATACCATCCGTCTCACGTAACCTTCTGATATGCGGGTTTTCCAGTGTATATCACCGGTCAGCGGCTGGAGTACCGCGAGATGTCCGCTATCCGTTGAAATCGCTAATTTAGGGGCATTTCCATGCCCTAAAGCGAGCGCTGTGGGTTTTGCCGGCTGACGTAGGTTTTCCATCAGCGACAAAAGTCCATCTAACTCGACGGTACGGATAAGATAAGGCTCCGGTTTTAGAGGCGAAGTCGCTGTTGTTACGCTATCACCTGAGCGAAACTGATAACTTCGGTTCGGTTGCCATGTAAATTGAAGCAGAACGCGTTTCTCGTCAAGTTGTTGGGAGGTTGGTGACTCGGCTAATGCATGTACTGCGCCGTTCGCCACGGTTGCGACGTTGATTTTAGGGTTGACATCTTTATCTACGGTTTCAATTACTGTGCCTGTCCTGACCCAAGTGATGTTCAGGTCTGCTATCACAGCGGTATGCGGTAAAGCGATGAGAACACAGAATAGACTGAAAAAATAAGTTCGCTTCATTATAGTGTTTCCTTGTGTTTGTATTGTAAGTTTCCAAGTTTTTTGTGTCGTCAAATCACAAACTTCGCTAAAGATATGCTAAAGTGTACTAAAGTTGCGAATCTGTAAAGTTGAAAGCGGGTATTCATAACTTTCGGACAACTTTAGGGCACTTGCTCACTTTTCTTTCCTAACTGCTGAAAACTGATGACTGACCCCTATTCCGCCACGCGCCATAAACCTCTACCCAATCGGGCGCCAAGGAGGACACCGATAAACGTATAGACAAACCCTTCTATTAAAATTCGGAGAACGATATACCAATCGGCGAAGAAAAGCCGATAGAACAGTATAGAAAGTTGAAGATCAACATAGACAGAAAGTGCGTCACAGATGCCCAATACGACTGCCCACGCCAGCAAACTGCGTTTCCGCACAAGCAGAAACCCCGTTTCCAACAGAAGGACACTTGTGCCGGTATAGACGATTGCCATCGGTGTGAAGAGTCCGAAAGTTACGCCTCCCAGCAGTAGACGCACCGCAGAGACAAGCAGGATTACGCCACTCCCTTTAGTGTATTCCCGATTAATAGTCTCCATGCTGCTCGGGGCTCCGCTGATGTAAATGAGCAGTGCTGTCAGTAAAGCATAGTAGAGCGTCTCGTTGATTAAGCCAATCAGCAGTACAGAGAACGGACCGAGAATGGCACGGACTAAGTTAAGAAACAGTGTTGACGGAACCATCACTGCCACAAAAACCGTTGTGCTGAATAGGGCAATCACAATGAGATGCTTCGTTGTGAAACCTGCGAACAGTCGTTCGTGGAACCGTAGGACGACTGCGAAACCGATGCAGCTACTCATGATTGCGAATAGACTCACGAGCAGTGCTTGCTGATTTGGAACAATCAGGTGCAGCGGACGTTTTTCGCGAAGAATCGTCGCGTCACTCCCCCAAACCTTCACCGTAATGTCCCGTTCATATTTCCCTGGAATCGCCTGTTCCGGTCTACCCTGTTTTAAATACATCGGATGAAAATAGATGGGCAAAGGAATTGCTGTAACCGTACCACCCGGTAGACTCGCAAACGCTGCGCTCCGATTCATACCCCCATTTGTTGTTTCTGGGGGTGCGAGAAAAGGGATCGTTTCACCACTCTTCATATCCGTGTTAATTGATGACACAACCACGTGGATCGTTTCTTCGCCTTGGTTGCGGAGTCGGACTGTCTGATAAGTTGTCGGCTCGAATGCATTGGTCTGTGCCGTTCGGAGCCAACTGAATAAGGGGCGTGGATAGTAGATAGTATCTTCCCGTTGTTTCCGATCTGCCGTACCTGTTGCATCTGTAGGCATCTCAATTGATTCTATGGAGAGATATTCAGCGATCTCGGAGGTGGTTGCTATCCGCAGCTGCACGGTTGCTTGTTGTTCCGAGACCTGCCCTGCATCTGTTGTAAAGCGGACAATCCCTGAAATCTCTTTTCCATCTGTCGAGGTTGCCGCCGATGTTCTCAGGACTAATTCGCGATACCATACCTCCGATGCGATGCCAAGTCTACCGGTGGTGGAAAGGTAGGTCTTTGCATCGGTTGTTTCCTGCTTCCAATCCTCTGAAAAGCCAACGGCAGTTACGATTGTGGGTAGGCAAAGTTCCAAATCAAAGGTTGTTGGCACATTCCCGCTTGTAACGAGAACAGTAGCAGTCATTTCGCTTTCTTGCAGGACGAGAGCCTTCTGGTCGCTGCTTGACCCATTCTCTAATTCCGACTGCATCGTGACACCGTAGGGAATAGCAATTTCTAAATTCCCTTGTGTGTATGTCCGCGGGGCTGTCACGCTTTGAACGGAAATATCCCCTGTGGATAAGGTCGCCTCAAATCTGTAGGTCGCCCCTGCCTGCCATTCAAAATAGAGTGATTCCGTCTGACGGGGTGAGACAGGGAAGTTAAGTTGTGCGACCATTGCACCATCCGAGTTAAAGGCGTTCAGACCTTTTATGGGGGCCGCCACCTCAAAATGCACCTTTGCCCCTAATGAAAAGAACGTCACCTCCCATGAGATCGGTTCTTCCTTGGGGGCTGAGGTGCAACTAACTAAAAAAACGAGAAGTGGCAAGCTCCATAACGCCTTTTCTATTAGAGATCGGTCTGGTGTTCGATTCAAAGAATGTGTCATGCAATTTCGTAAAGAGTTAAGTTATTGCGAATGCATGGAATTTGTAATAGGCGAGGTGTTTCCCTCGCCTATGCATGTTGAGTTAGAGTCCTTGCGCTATCAGCATTAGATCAAGGATATTAACCATTTCATCTCCGTTGACATCAGCGAGTATGCCGACACCCTCGTCACCGAGAAAACGACCTGCGATTATCATATCTTTTATGTTGATAAACCCATCGTTGTTGAGGTCTGCCCGTCGCGGTGTAATCCTTGCGAACGCCAAATTATTAGCACCAGGTCCAAGGCGATAGGATCGCAGGAGCGATGCATCCATTATATCCATGACGCGAACGAAATCCTGTCCGGCACCCGACCAGTCGGGTTGGGTGATATAGAGATACCCGTCCGGCGCGAAGGTCAGACCACCGCTGACGGATGCGTCTGCGTCGTTGCTGAAGTTGGCGATTGCATCATCTTCGTCACGGATCCAATCTTGCGCGGCGACATCGTAGATAAGCAAACCCGGATTCTGCCAACCACCTTGGATAAACAACTGTTTTTCTGAATTAAGGGCAGAGGCACCAGGTGTGAAGCCGAGCCTAACCGTTTCGATGATCTCATCGGTCACGGCATCAATCAGAACGAGATGTCCTGAGATGTCGTTGTAATTACCCGTTGTTTTGAGAATAATAGTGGATCCACCATCGTTGACGATTGCACTTGCGTTTGTCGGAACCGGAATAGATTTCAATATGACATCTGTTGCCGTATCAATTACTGTGACACTACTCTCGTAATAGGTTGTCTTCCGTGCCTCTGGATCCCATTCCCACGCCGGATTCGAGACGTAGGCTTTGCCGTTAAGAAGCGTGATGCCCGTCGGTTTATTGAAGGAACCGGTGAGGACCTTTGTCACATTGCGATTCGGAATGTCAACGACATGTACCTCATGCGTAGCGGCACAGGTAACGTATAGCTTCTGATCATTGACCAAAGCGACCTGCTGCGGCGTTGTGCCTGCTTGAATTGGAATTTCGCCAACAAACTCTCGATCTTCCAAATTAATAATCAAGATATTGTCACCGGAACTTGTTTCGCCAGTGATAGGTAAGTTGAAACTCGTGACATAGGCGAGATGTCCGTGAATAGAGAGACCAATTGCCCGGCGCCGCAATATCGGATCAAAGCCGATGCGGAGTATTTCGTTGTCAACAGCCCGTCTCTCATTCGACTCGGCGAGATCAATAAGTGAAATTGAGGCGGTGATACCCAAGTCAGGGTGTGTTAGGGCATTTATGACAACCGCTGTGTTCGGATCCTCTGTTTGTCCGAAAGCGGGACTCACGAGGAGTGTGAAGAGGATTATGCCTATAAGTAGGGGTGAATAGCACGAAGAATGTCGCCGTGAAAAAAAAACTTTGTTCATTATACCTCCGTAATGAAACAAGAAACCCCTGCTTTCATCGGAAAGACAGGGGAAGAAGCGACACGCTGTATAAGGTGTATCCTGTGAGTGTGTGGAAAATTCCATACCTTATATCATCGGTATGTATATTTTTAATCTGAACAGGATACTGTGCACTGTTCCACCGCTTTCCCGCGAAAGCAGATGCGTGAAACACGATCCAGGCAGGTCTCCTGACTTCCGATCCTTCCGCTGGACCTTCCCATCAGTGAATTGACAGTGGTGTTTTCAGCGGATACTTGCGATCGTTCACAGTGGCGGGGCCGTGGCGGATTCTCACCGCGCTTCCCTATTCTCCGACTTTCTCCGGCACCTGAACCGTTAATTTATTCTAATGTAATGCATATATTATATCATGTTGTACTGTTTTTTGCAAATACTTTTTTCCAATAAAAATTTGACAATACAAAACAGATGTGGTATTATTAATATTAATGTGAATATTTAGCAGTTATTAACCCGTTGTTGAGAATCGAAAAGAATGGCAATTTCACGTTCACACTCCAGCGTGCATAGCACATCTAACCATTGGCATTGGTGGCGATCCAATGGCTTGTGGGGGAGTGTGCGTTCAAACGGATAACTGAAATAGATATTGAAAATCGTCATTTTTTATTTTTAAGTCCTGTTGAAGCCTTATGCACACCGATCCCGGCGGCATAAGGTGTTTTTTTTGCACAATTTGTAGATTTCCAAAACTTGTTATTGAAAACGAGAGGAGAACGCGAATGAAAATTTTGTCGGAACTTAAATACGACCGCGATGGCTTAGTTGCAGCAGTCATTCAAGATTACACGAACAACGAAATCCTGATGGTAGGTTATATGAACGCAGAAGCGATAAAGGAAACGCTGAATACAGGACACGTCTGCTTCTGGAGCCGTTCCCGCCAAAAGTTGTGGATAAAGGGGGAGACTTCAGGGCATACGCAGACGGTTAAATCTATTGCCATAGATTGCGATGGTGATGCCCTGCTCATAAAGGTTGAGCAGAAAGTGGCGGCGTGCCATGTCGGTTATCGTTCCTGCTTCTTTCGAGAAGTTTCCCCCGACGGAGAGTCAACGCGTGTGGTAGGTGAAAAGATTTTCGACGCGGATGCCGTTTATTAGACCCCTATATTTCGTCAGTTTTCGTATCTTGGCATCTACTCGGAAATTGCTTGGTTAAATTCACCTATGATTTGGATATTATAAAAAAGTATCGGCAGTCGTCGCCTCGGTTTTCAACTTCGTTTCTTGGCGGTTCCGGTGCTGTAGAGAACAGAATTTTGATGCTAATGATATGAGAGAGGAATAACTAATGTATTATCCGATGTTGGAGGACTTTCGCGAGAAAGCGAAATCGGGAAACACAATACCGGTGTATCGATCAATTTTGGCAGATATGGAAACACCGGTGTCTGCTTTTTACAAGCTGATGCCAGATAATTATGCGTTCTTACTTGAAAGCGTAGAAGGTGGTGAAAACCTTGCGCGTTACTCTTTTTTGGGAAGTCAACCCTCAGTGCTTTTCCATAGTAAAGGGCATCAGGTTACAATTGAGTATTTGGAAAAAGGCGAAACCCTCGTTCAGGAATATGAAGATCCGTTGCGTGCCCTTGAGGAATTGATGCAGAACTACCGCCCTGTTCACAACGAAGAATTACCAAATTTCCACGGGGGTGCAGTGGGTTACATGAGTTATGACATGGTGCGCTTCGTCGAGGAGTTACCAGATAGTACTGAAGACGAACTGCAGCTTCCCGACTGCTTCTTCATGATTGCCGAAATGCTCTTGATATTCGATCACGTGAACCATCAGATCCAGGTCGTGGCGAATGCACATATTGATGGCGATGTAGACGATGCTTATGCGGAGGCTCTTGCGAAAATTGAGGCACTGGTCGAAAAACTTACAGCTCCCGCCGAAGCCCCTCTTCATAGGAACAGTGGCGTGCCTCAGGAACAGTATGATGAAATCATATCCAACCCTGAATCGAATTTCACGAAATCCGATTACGAAGCCGCCGTCAGACGCGCGAAAGAATACATCGCTGCAGGCGACATTATCCAAGTGGTGCCTTCACAGCGATTCAGTTGTCCAGTGTCCGTAGACGCATTCGAGATATATCGGGCATTGCGAATGATTAATCCATCACCGTATATGTATTTTCTGAAGTTCAATGATTTTGACATTGTAGGGGCATCCCCAGAAATGATGGTGCGCGTCGAAGATGGCATCGTCCAAACCGTTCCTATCGCAGGAACACGCCCGCGGGGCACAACGCCTGAGGAGGATAGGGAGTTAGAGCAGACACTTCTCTCCGATCCGAAGGAACGGGCGGAGCACGTTATGCTCGTTGATTTAGGACGGAACGACCTCGGCCGGGTCTGTGAATACCATACGGTTGAGGTGACCGACCTTATGATCGTCGAGCGTTTTTCACACGTGATGCACATCGTTTCACACGTCATTGGACGCTTACGCGAGGATCTTACGGCTTTTGATGTGCTGCGGGCGTGTCTCCCCGCTGGAACGCTCTCTGGAGCCCCGAAGATACGTGCGATGGAAATCATTGACGAACTCGAACCGACGCGTCGCAGCACATACGGCGGAACGGTGGGGTATTTCAGTTTTTCCGGCAGTGCAGATACAGCAATTACGATCCGAACCGCAGTTATTAAAGATAACACCGCTTACGTGCAAGCAGGTGGCGGTGTCGTTGCGGATTCAGTACCTGAAACCGAGTATTACGAAACCATGAGTAAAGCGAGAGCAATGCTCAGTGCTATTGCATTAGCAGAGCAAGGGTTCTTATTGTAGGACTAATTTCTCAACCGCAATATCTGGTGTAGTTTGGGGGTTCTCAAGACCCGTTGGACAGCACTGGATCAAGGTTACAGGAGAGAAGAAGATGGTATTGATGATTGATAACTATGACTCCTTTACCTATAACTTGGTACAGTATTTGGGTGAACTCGGTGCTGAATTGGAGGTGCATCGGAGTCGAAAAATAGGATTGGACGAGTTAGACGCACTGGCACCGGAACGAATTGTCATTTCACCCGGTCCCTGCACGCCGAAAGAAGCAGGCATATCCAACGATGTCATAAGGCATTTCGCTGGAAAAGTTCCGATTTTAGGGGTCTGCCTCGGACATCAGTGCATCGGCGATGTGTTTGGTGGTGAAGTCATTAGAGCAGACCGGTTGATGCACGGTAAAACCTCGATGATAGTGCATAACGAGGCAGAGCTTTTTGAGGGATTGGATAATCCATTTGAAGCAACGCGCTACCATTCGCTTATTGTGAAAAAAGAGACGTTGCCGAATTGTCTTGAGATTACCGCTTGGACGGATCAGGACGAAATCATGGGGCTTCGGCACAAGGACTTGCCTATTTGGGGTGTGCAGTTCCATCCGGAATCAATTTTGACGGCTGCCGGAAAAAATCTGTTGGGAAATTTTTTGGCACTATAGATTAACAGAAAGGTTCAACAATGAGAAAACAAACGAATGAGACAACACCTTTACCGATTTTGGTTTCTTGGTCTTCAGGCAAAGATTCTGCCTGGGCACTTCACACACTGCGTCAGCAACCCGAACGCTACGATGTACGCGGTATTTTTACCACTGTTACAAAAACATTTGACCGCGTCTCCATCCACTCTACACCAGCGTGGGTACTAAAGCAGCAAGCGGAAAAGCTTGGAGTGCCTTTGTATGAGATACCGATTCCTTATCCGTGTTCCAATGCTATCTATGAAGCCGCGATGCGAAAATTTCTCGCTGAAGTGGAAGCGTTGCCGGAACATTTGGGCGCGTCACATTTTGCTTTCGGTGATCTCTTCTTGGAAGATATTCGTGAGTACCGGGAAGATAAACTTCGCGGTACCGGCTTCACACCGATTTTTCCAGTATGGGGAGAAGACACAACGCAACTCGCTAAGAAAATGATCGCTTCTGGCATGCGTGCGATTGTTACCGCCCTCAATCCTACGAAGGTTCCGGCTGATTTTGCAGGACGCTGGTTTGATACTGATCTTCTATCGGACTTACCGGATGGCGTGGACCCACTCGGCGAAAATGGGGAGTTTCATACCTGTGTCGTTGATGGACCGATGTTTAGTTCACCTGTAACAGCGAAACCGGGGAAAGTCGTACAGAGAGACATCGTTTCCAAAAAGGATGACGATGACAAAATTCACACAAGCAGCACCACCTCACCAACCTATGTCTATGCTGATGTGGTGCCTCTGGACAGATAATTTGGGAACGCCCGATGAAGAAAGCAGCGGTATTGTGGACAGGTGGAAAAGATTCTGCCCTCGCCTTTCAAGTCTCCTTAAATCTTTACGATATAAGGAGACTTGTCTGTTTTGTTCCAGCAGACAACCGACAGTTCTACGCACATCCGACACCATTCATGGAATTACAAGCACAGAAAATTGGAACACCGATTGAATTCATGCCGATTTCTGAACCTTATCAATTGAGCTATCGTCAACAAATTCAAGTGCTGAGAGATAACGGAATTGAAGTATTGATTACCGGAGATATTTCGACTGTAAACGGGATGCCCCCTTGGATTGACAGTGTTTCCGAAAATTTGGTGGGCGTTTACAAACCGTTATGGGAATTCAATCGGCATGCGATATTGGATACGCTAATCTCCAACAAATTTAAAGTGATCTGTTCTCTTGCTTACAAAAAATACTTTGAAACGACTATTGCCGGTAGATATTTAGATGTAGAACTCATTTCAGAACTAAAGCAGCTGCCGATTGATGCTTGTGGTGAGCAAGGTGAATATCACACATGGGTATTAGATGCCCCGTTTTTCAAGGAAGCTCTGCAGTTGAAAGGGATACGTGTCGTAGGTGCTGCGGAATATTGTTATCTAACCTACGAACGAGCGATTTAGTCCGTTGATTTTAACCACTTCCGTACGCGTGCGAGTTTATCAGGCGGGATGTGCGAAGTGTTCGCGTCTGTTGGAAATGCGCCGCTCGCTACCTCTTCTCTGTATTGACAGATCGCTTCAAGCGTTAGGTGATTGTAGTGCTGGTAACGTTTGGCGTGTTTGAAGGGTGGTCCAATACCTAATATGTCGTTGATGACGAGCACTTGCCCGTCGCAGAATCGTCCTGCTCCGATACCGATAGTTGGAATATTGAGGGTATCTGTTATGATTCGGCTTACTTCTTCAGTGATTTTCTCAAGAACAATGAGTTTCGCGCCGGCATCTGCGAGTGCTGTTGCTGCTTCAATAAGGCGTTTTGCTTTGGCAAAAGTTTTTCCGTGTGTTGCTGCCTTGGGGCCGTGGATTTGCGGATTGTGTCCGATGTGTGCACAGGTTTCTATCCCTTGTTCGGTGAGTGCGGTGACAATGGGGACCTTTTCTATACCACCTTCCAACTTAACACCATCTGCTCCATCGGATATAAAGAGTTCCGCATTAGTGATGGCTTGCAAGACATCGCGATCGGCGGCATAAGGCATATCAACGAGGAGGTAAGCGTCTGTCACACCACGGCGTACTGCCTTGAGGTGATGGCGCATATCTGCCATTGTCACCTCTGTCTCGCTTTTGTAACCGAGAACATTCGTTCCAACGCTATCACCAACAAAGACGATGTCGATACCTGCCTCGTCTTGCAAACAAGCGGTAGGATAATCGTAACAGGTCAATACAGTGATCGGTTGCTGTTCCTGTTTTTTGGTATGCAGATAAGCGATGTCTTTTTTCACTTTTTAATTTTACCTTGCGGTTCAGTCAGGTCGGTTGGATACATAACTTTCATTTCCGTATATTCGCCTGCGCCGTTGTTGCAGGCTACTACTTAGAACTAACGTTTCAAAGATAAATTAAGCCAACACCTCTGCAACGGTTTCTCCAATAGTAGCGAGGCTATCGGCAACAGCGATTCCAGCATCTTTAAGTGCCTGAATTTTATCAGCGGCTGTGCCTTGTCCACCGGAGATGATTGCCCCCGCGTGTCCCATCCGCTTTCCGGGTGGGGCGGTCTGACCAGCAATAAAACCGATAACTGGCTTCGTTATCTCATTTTTCACAAACGCCGCTGCTTTTTCCTCAGCTGTTCCACCGATTTCGCCTATTAAAACAACGGCGTGCGTATCATCATCTGCTTCAAAAAGTTTGAGGACATCAATAAAGTTTGTTCCAATTACCGGATCGCCTCCGATGCCGACACAGGTAGACTGTCCAATACCGAGTCGCTTTAATTGATAAGCAGCTTCATAAGTCAAGGTACCGCTTCGAGAGACGATACCCACGTTGCCGGGTGTATAGGCAAACTCAGGCATCACGCCAATTTTGCATTCACCGGGGGTAATGACTCCCGGACAATTCGGACCGATGAGTTGGGTCGATTTTCCTTGAAGGAATGCCTTCGCTTTGACCATGTCGAGAACAGGAATGTGTTCAGAGATACAAACAATGAGTTCAACGCCGGCTTCTGCCGCTTCCATGACGGAATCTGCTGCATTGAAGCGGGCAGGAACGAAAATCAACGAGGTATCTGCGCCTGTCGCTGCAATTCCCTCTGCTACAGTGTCATACACAGGGATGCCGTTGACATCAGATCCACCTCTACCGGGGACCGCGCCTGCGACGATTTGAGTGCCGTAAGCTGCGCACTGTTCTGTGTGAAAACGTCCAGAACGTCCTGTAATGCCTTGAACGAGGACTTTTGTATTTTTGTTAACAAGTATGCTCATATTTTTTAGTTTTCAATCTTCGGTTTTCAGTCTTCGGTTTTCAGTCTTCGGTTGTCGGTTAAAGCGGTTTTTGACTGAATCGCACCGGCTTTTAACTGACACCTGAAAGGGTTGCGTAGCAACCCGCACTGACAACTGATAACTATTCTAATATGCGCGAGCAAAGACGGCAACTTCTTCGGCAGATTTACCGCAAACAATACATTCACCATCTTCATCAGGTTGTTCCATAGGGAGGCATCGAATCGTTGCCTGTGTCTCTTCTCTGACTTGATCTTCACATGCCGCGTCACCGCACCAGCGTGCGTGTGCAAATCCGTTTTCAATGACCTCTTTAAACGCGTCGTAGGTGTCAGGTTTAAAGGTATTCGCATCTCGGAAGTCTGTTGCCCGTTTGAGCATATCTGCTTGAATGGTGTCAAGCATCTGCCTCACTGTTTCGACAGCGTTTTCAATCGGAACAAACGTTTTGCCTTCCTTACCGGGTATATCGCGTCGTGCCAAGACAACCTGTTGTTTGCTCAGGTCACGGGGACCGATCTCTATGCGGAGTGGCACGCCTTTGAGTTCCCATTCGTTGAATCGCCAACCGGGTGAGTAGTCGTGTCTGTCGTCAACATGGTAGCGGACACTCCCCAAGGTTTCGCAGATGCCACTAACGGCTTGCATGACGGCTTGCTTGTCATCTTCTTTGTTTTTAGGGACGATTGGCACGATGACGAGTTGCGTGGGGGCAAGTCTTGGCGGTAAGACTAACCCTTGGTCGTCTCCGTGTGTCATGATAATTGCCCCGATCATTCGGGTGCTTACGCCCCAACTGGTTGTCCAACAGTGCTGCTGCTTCTGGTTTGCATCGAGATATTGAATATCAAACGCTTTGGCGAAGTTTTGCCCTAAGTCATGTGAGGTACCGGCTTGGAGGGCGCGTTTATCGCCCATCATTGCCTCAATGGTATAGGAGGTTAGCGCGCCAGGAAACTTTTCACTTTCGCTCTTACGTCCAGGGATGACGGGTATCGCAGCCTCATTGATTGCGAAATCGGCGTAGAGGTCAAGGATATGGAGTGTCTCTTCTTCAGCCTCCTCGTGTGTTGCGTGAGCGGTATGCCCTTCTTGCCAGAAGAATTCCATCGTTCTCAGGAAAAGACGAGGACGCAATTCCCATCGGACCACATTCGCCCATTGATTGATAAGCACCGGTAGATCTCGGTAAGACTGGATCCACTGGCTATACATGTAGCCGATAATGGTTTCGGATGTCGGACGTACCACAAGTGGCTCTTCAAGTTTTTTCCCACCACCGTGAGTGACAACGGCAAGTTCAGGTTTGAAACCTTCGACGTGTTCCGCCTCTTTTTCAATGAAACTCATCGGAATGAAGAGCGGGAAAGCGGCGTTTTGGTGTCCGGTTTCCTTGAAGCGAACATCCAATTGTTCTTTGACGTTTTCCCAGAGCGCGTAGCCGTAGGGTCTTACTACCATACATCCGCGCACAGGGGCATAGTCAGCCATTTCCGCTTGACGGATGACTTGGGTATACCATTTTGCGTAGTCTTCGCTACGGGGAACTATTTTGTCAAACATTTCTTTTC
Organism: uncultured bacterium; assembly: GCA_964523645.1. Lineage (GTDB taxonomy): Bacteria > Poribacteria > WGA-4E > WGA-4E > WGA-3G > WGA-3G. The sequence goes on from CAZGAW010000038.1 coordinate 15,844, forward strand.
CTTACCGATTTCAATTAGTTAATTGTCTGTTAAAGCAATGATGCCGGGTAGAGGTTTTCCTTCTAAAAACTCCAAAGAGGCACCACCTCCCGTTGAAATATGCGTCATCCGATCCGCGACACCGGCTTGTTGTATCGCTGCAACGCAGTCGCCACCGCCAATAATGCTCACTGACTCCGAATCTGCAATCTGCTTTGCGATGGAAATTGTGCCTTGTGCGAATTTATCAAATTCATAAACGCCTAAAGGACCATTCCACACTACGGTTTTTGCTGTTGCAATCTGTTCGCCAAATGTGGATACAGTTTCGGGACCGATATCCAGCCCTTGCCATCCATCAAGGATAGGCACTTCATCGACAATTTGTGATTCAGTTTCTGGATCAAAGGCTTTTCCTACGACATGGTCCACGGGTAGTAAAACGGAATCCGAAAAGTCTTCCCTTTCGACTAACGATTTTGCAACGCCAAGTTTTTCGGTTTCAACAATTGAGTTTCCGATACCGAACCCCATTGCTGATAGAAATGTGTACGCCATGCCTCCGCCGATGAGGAGTTTATCAACCTTTCCGAGTAGATTTTCAATCAGTGTAATTTTTTCGGATATTTTCGCACCACCGAGGATAGCGACATACGGACGTTTAGGATCCTCAAGGATAGTACTGAGATAATAGATTTCGCGTCCCATTAAGAGCCCCGCAGCACACGGGCTAAGATAGTGAGTCACGCCCTCCGTTGAAGCATGTGCGCGATGTGCTGTACCGAATGCGTCATTGACATAGACATCCGCGAGCGAGGCGAGTTGCGCAGCAAACGCCGCGTCGTTCGCAGTTTCTTCGGCGTAGAATCGGACATTTTCAAGCAGCAGAACTTCCCCGTTGCGCATTGACGCGACGGCACTTTGCACCGGTTCACCAATGCAATCGTTAGCATGTGCGACGCGGGTGCCGAGTTTGCGACTGAGAGCTACAGCAATCGGTTCAGTCGAAAGCGTTTTCCGATCAACTGCCGAACCGACTTCGGGCCTCCCTAAATGTGTCAGAAGGATAATTTTGGCATCGGCGTTGATGAGTGCTAAGAGTGTCGGCAGCGCGGCTGTGATACGGGTTTCATCTGTGATCTTCCCATCCCTCATTGGGACGTTGAAATCGACCCGTACGAGAACGCGTTTCCCGCTAACATCTATGTCCTTTAATTCAAGTTTTTCCATATTTTTTAGAAGTTGTCAGTTGTCGGTTAAGACGTGTGGCAGTTGCATTCGTTTTATCCGCCACGACCGCTCTTCAACCGAAGAGCGATACCCCTTAAAAAACTAAAGACCCTTTACCTATCCAGAACGGGTTTCCTATCAATTCGGAGACCTCTGTCGCTAAGTGTCTTATTTTTATGCAGGGTTCGCCGCCTGTACTGATAGTTGTGCCGCTTCAGAGAGACCTTCTGCTTGTTGGACGTTCAGATCTGATTCGGCGATAATCTGTTTTCCGAGTTCCACGTTTGTCCCCTCTAATCGAACGACAAGCGGAACATTAAGTGCAACCTGTTTAGCTGCTTCGACGATGCCGTTCGCGATCGTATCACATTTCATGATGCCACCAAAAATGTTAACGAGTACCGCCTTCACATTTTCGTCTGCGAGGATGAGACGGAAAGCGTGGGCGACTGCCTCTACAGAGGCACCCCCACCGACATCAAGAAAGTTTGCGGGTTCGCCCCCGTTTTGTTTGATGATATCCATTGTCGCCATAGCGAGTCCTGCACCATTTACCATGCACCCAATATCGCCATCAAGTCGGATGTAGCTTAAACCCGATTCGCTTGCTTCTAATTCACTTGGGTCTTCTTCGTGTGGATCACGCATCTCAGCTATATCTGGGTGTCGCCAGAGTGAGTTGTCGTCAAGGTTTACCTTGGCATCCAAGGCAACGATGTCTAATCCATCATCCGTTTTTACAATCGTCAGTGGATTAATCTCTATGAGTGAACAGTCACATCCAGTGAACGCATTGTAAAGCGACAAAATCAATTCGGTAGCGTTCGGGATAACAGAACGATGGCTTGCGTCGGTGATGAGTTTGTATGCGAACTCTCGTGCTTGGAATTCGGTTAATCCGAAGGCTGGATGAATTTGTGTTTTGATAATCTTTTCAGGGGTTTGTGCTGCAACTTCCTCGATGTTGACACCCCCCTCTTCGCTTCCGATTAAGGTGAGTCGTGATGTTTCCCGATCGAGCAATATAGCGAAGTAGAACTCTTTCATTATTTCTGCAGCTTCAGCGATAAGCACTTTTCGGACGAGTTTGCCTTCGGGACCGGTCTGCGGTGTTACCAGTTGCATGCCGATGATAGTTTCGGCGTGTTGTTTAACTTCAGCGACTGAACGCGCAAGTTTGACCCCGCCGCCTTTCCCACGTCCACCGGCATGGATTTGTGCCTTGATGACGTAGGTTGGACAATTGAGTTCCTTCGCAATGACTTCTGCTTCCTTTGGTGTTTCGGCGACTTTGCCGGGCAGCGTATTGACACCGTAGGATTCTAAGATTTGTCTGGCTTGGTATTCGTGGATGTTCATCTTTTCTCTATGATTCTTCGGTAAGACTCCTTTGACACTCGTAATTACTGATGTATTTCGGACACATGTATTTAGAAATTATACTATACTTAAGAGAAAATTGCAAGTTTTTCAGGTGCGTTAATATCACTGCTAAGACCTGTTTGGAGCGCATACAAAAATTTTCACTATCCTTTTTAACTTTAAGTGTCTCTATATAAACAACCATAGAATATAAACAACCATAGAAGGTAGAAACGATGTTTATGCGGAAATTCAAAACCTGCCTTCGGTTTCTCGGGATTTTTCTTCTGAGAGCTCTACTCGGGATCGTAGCAGGTTATGTATGGCTCACCGGATTACATTTTATCGGTCGAGTTACAGTTGGTAGAATCTCTGACCGTTATATGGACGGTCGCTATGACGGTTTGAGAGATACAGTGTTTCATGACATTGTATTTCCTGTCGGATGGTATGGTGCTTTGGTATTGGTGGGCATAGCCATTATTTGGGGTTTTTCTCAAGGAAAGTTGGATATCCGAAGATGGTTAAGGAAGCGGCATGCCTAAAAAAAGTAAGGTCGTTTTGTGAAGTGTATTTAACAGACAATGCAACAAGGGGAGAAATATTATGAGAACTGTTAAATCTTTTAGGACTTACGCAGTCTGCGCTTTTGTAGCACAAACTTTCCAGTTTGTGGCAGAAGAATGTATGTATTTTGCGAGAGTTCCCTCTTACAGGTCGTGCTACGACTACCATTGCGTAAGTCCTGTTACTATAAATGCGTAAGTGCTATCTTTAATCAAATTTGTGAAAATCTTTGCCTTGTATTGGCAATATCACTGGTCGTATCACCATCCGAAAACGAGTCAAAAGGTACAGGCGATGCAGAAAACAGAGTGTCTTCGGGATAAAGCCCGTTTTCGCCTTGAACGGGGTTTTCGGAGCAAAGGGAGTGATGACATTCTGCGTGAACTCCTTGTCTTCAGTGCAAAAGAAAATGGGCACGACAAGGATTTTTTATTTTTAGTGGATGACATGAAGAATACCTATACAAGTGTGCCAGAGGGCTGGCAGCTAATAGACTCAGATGGTGTCGAAGAACGCGGTGATGTTGTCGGTTTCTGGGATGGCAAACGCTATCTGTTTGAGGGCGGATCCAACAAATTGATCGCTGTGGCAGAAGAATAAGGCACTGTTTTAGTTACAGACTTATCACTTTCAAGGCGATCACTTAGGGTTTGAAAAGTCTCTTGGAAAACGGGATACAAGTCATCAATCTGAGGGAGGTTCTTGAATCACAGGAATTACGTAACTCCGAATTGTCAATCCTTCTAATGTCTCTGTTTCCACGCGCGGTTCCGGCGTATTGCGACGGTCAAACACTACATAGTATCCCTCTTCGGCACCCTCTGATTTGACGTACGCTGCAAGTTGTGCTTTGCCTGCCTGATAGTGTGAAATTTGGCAATTTGAATTCGTCTTGTATATTAAAAGGTGAGATAGAATGGTCGTAGTTGAGTTGTGTGATGTTCTTGACCCCGACGATGCCGACGCTGTGGGGCATCGTGTCCTTCCAGAGAGATAGATATGACGAAGCGAATGCAGAAACCCTCTGATCGCGCCTTGGGGGATACCATCAAACTCGTCAATAATCATAACAAACCGCTGCTTTTCCAGCAGATTCCCAAGATCTTCAAAAAACTTTCGCATTGAAATGTGTTCGGTTATCTCCGCACTTGCTAAAAAGCGGTTGAGACTATCGTCAAGATTCTGTTGGCGATTTTGGATAACGCTCTTAATTTGTTTACATATTTCTTCACAGAGGGATACATAAAAAGTCGAGGCATCACTGTCCACGTATCCCTCAAAATTAAGCTGTATTGGGAAATAAGTGTTTTCTCGGTCTTCAAATGCGTTGAGAGCGTTTCGGAAGAATGTGGTCTTGCCTGTCTGACGTGGCGCGAAAAGGACAACGTACCTGCCCCGTTTTAATCGATTCATAAAATCCACAAGTTCATCTGTGCGTGCAACGACGTAGTTATCCTCAGGATAGACGGGCCCGCGGGTTTCAAACCATCTCATCTGTCTGTTCTCCTTTAAGTGGCTGTGGAAATTATATCAGATTGTGGTGTGAAAGTCTATAAGAAACAAGTTTAAAACAAGCCTATGGATCCTGATTCAGACACGGACTTATCATCGTCAAGGCGATTGCGTAAGGTTTGGATGGTTTCTTGAAAGACTGGATGTACGAGATCCGGGGCGATCTCAGCCAACGGGACCAGCACGAAACCGCGAAGATGCATCTCTGGATGTGGGATGACGAGTTTCTCAGTCTGGATGCACAAATCTCCGTAGATTAATATGTCCAAGTCAACTTCTCTTGGACCCCAGCGGATACGGTGTTTTCTACCAATAGCGGTCTCGATGTCTTTTAAGGTATGTAGCAAGAAAAGGGGGGAAACGGAGGTTTGAATAGCGGCGACACCGTTCAGAAACTGTGCCTGCGCTTCATAGCCAACCGGATCTGTTTTATAAACGGAGGAAATCTTTTGCAAGGTGATTCCCTCCGTTTCCGATAGGGTATGTAGGGCTTTCTGGATATGTGACAGACGGTCACCGATGTTGCTTCCGAAGCCGATGTATGCTACGTGCATAGTCGTAGGCATACTCCGTTATGCCGTAACGCAAATTCGTTAGACATTCGTTCCGCTAACCTGAAAATTTGCGGATAGCGATTGAGGTGTTGTGTCCACCGAAACCGAACGCGTTGGAGAGCGCGATATCAATCGCCGCGTCGCGACTTTCATTTGGGACATAGTCCAGATCGCAGTCTTCGTCCGGCATATCGTAGTTGATCGTTGGTGGCAGATAACCTTTTTCCATTGCCCCTAAACAGGCAATGAGTTCTACGGCACCGGCTGCACCGAGTAGGTGGCCAATCATAGATTTAGTGGAGCTGACAGGAATTTTGTATGCGCGTTCGCCGAAAAGGGTTTTAATAGCGTTCGTTTCAGCGATATCACCGATCGGTGTGGAAGTGCCGTGGGCGTTAATATAATCGACGGTATCCAATGATAGTTTCGCATCTCGGAGTGCAAATTCCATTGCTTTCACTGCGCCTTCACCGTTTTCAGGTGGACTGACCATATCGTGGGCATCTGAGGTCATCCCGTAGCCGACTATTTCCGCATAGATATAGGCACCCCGCTTTTTAGCATGCGATAGCGATTCAAGAATTAATGCCCCTGCCCCATCGCCCATAACAAAGCCGTCCCTATCCTTAGTGAAGGGCCGTGAGGCGCGCTCGGGTTCATGGTTCCGCTCGGACATGGCGCGCATTGAACAGAATCCAGCGAAAGCTAAAGGCGTAATCGCTGATTCCGTACCGCCAGTAAACATCACATCTGCTTCACCACGTTGGATGATTCGGAACGAATCACCGATAGAATGGTTTGCACTCGCACATGCAGTAACAGACGTAGCATTAGGACCTCTGAGGTTAAAATGGATTGAGATCTGCCCAGCTGCCATGTTAATAATCATGTACGGCACAAGGAATGGACTGACGCGCTTAGCACCCTTTTCGGCGAGAATTTTTGCGTTATCTTCAAGGACACCAATACCGCCGATCCCTGAACCAATTTGGACCCCTGCACGGTAAGGATCGACTTTGTCGAGTTCCAAACCAGCATCTTCCTTCGCCATGATTGAGGCAGCAAGCGCGTACTGAATGAACAGTGGTAACCTGGATGCGGCGCGGCGATCCATATACTGTTCCGCTTGAAAATCCTTTACCTCTCCGGCGATTTGGGTGCGGTGCTCAGAGGCATCAAAATAGGTTAAAGGTCCGATTCCGTTTTTACCGATGGCAAGCGCATCCCAATATTCTTCTTTCGTGTTGCCAATTGCATTGACAACACCTATTCCCGTAATAACTACACGCTCCACGAGACGGATCCTTTTTTTAGGGTTATCAGTTGTCGGCTGTCGGTCAGGATTTCTCTGTAACAATCTATCCCACTTTGGAGTACTCCAAGGTTGGGTGAATTGTTACGTTAAAGTCCATTAACTGACAACTGATAACTAAAATCTACACATGTTCGTCTAAATAACTCAGGGCATCTTGGACAGTCTGGATTTTTTCCGCATCACTATCTGGGATTTCGATATCGAATTCCTCTTCAAGAGCCATAACCAATTCAACGGTATCGAGCGAATCAGCACCCAAGTCTTCCATAAAGGAGGCATCTGGAGTGACATTGTCTTCGTCAACACCGAGTTGTTTCGCAATAATTTCGATGAGGCGTTCTTGGTTTGTTGCCATAAGTGTTCTCTGATCTCCTATAAATTTTTGCCCGTAAACCAGTACTGGGCTAAAAATCTATCTATTGGGTATCGACAACGGTTCCGATCCTCGTCGGATGACAGCCGATAGCCATTTCTCTGATAGCCGACAGTTGATAGCCGACGGTTACTCCGAATTACATCACCAGGCCACCGTCAACCTGAAGTGTTTGGCCGGTGATATAGTGTGCAGCGTCTGATGCCAAAAAACAGACAGCATCCGCCACATCTTCTGGGTGCCCAAACGCACGTAACGGAATCAGTTCAAGCAACTGTTGCTGACTCTGCTCCGGTATCTGTGCTGTCATATCTGTCGTGATAAAGCCAGGGGCAATAGCATTCACAGTGATACCACGGGCACCGACCTCTTTCGCCGTAGCCTTTGTCAAGCCGATAATACCGGCTTTCGCTGCGGCATAACTCGCTTGTCCCGCATTCCCCATGAGTCCAATAACTGATGAAATGTTGATGATTCGCCCACTTTTCTGACGTATCATAGGGCGTAGGACTGCACGGGTGCAGTACATCGTGCCGGTCAAATTTGTCTGTAAAACAGCGTCCCAATCTTCATCTTTGAGGCGCATGAGCAACATGTCACGAGTAATCCCGGCATTGTTCACGAGAATATCAATTTGTGAAAATTGCGAAATCGTCTTTTCGATAAGATTTTCAATATCTGACTTTTGAGAGATATCAGCTGCCATTGAGAGTACGGTATAGCCTTTTCCTTCCAACATTTCGGCAATCTGTCCGACCGACTCAGCAGAACGAGAACAAAGCACGACATTCGCACCGGCTTCGCAGAGTCTATGCGCAATCGCTGCCCCAATACCTCGCGATGCCCCTGTAACGATAGCCGTTTTGCCATTCAGTAGATCTGCTCTAAACGCACTTTGTCCCGTTGTCTCATTCATTATTTGTATCCACCATTTCCGTGTTCATCTGCCACAAGAGAGAGCGTCTTGACATCTTCAACGTTCATAGCATGACTTTCTGGTAGGGTACGTTTCACCAAGCCCGACAAAACTTTCCCGGGTCCCACCTCTACAAAGCGTGTGATGCCGCTTTTCTCAATAGTCTGCAATGTTTTTTCCCATTGGACAGGTCGTGTTATCTGTTGAAATAGAAGGTGCCTGATATTATCTGCGTCCGTAGCGAACTCACCCGTTACGTTCATTACGATATTGATTTGCGGTGGTTGCATCGACACCGATTCGAGTACAGATGCAAACCTTTGTTGTGCGGGTGTCATCAATGACGAGTGAAATGCCCCACTTACCGGCAAAAGCCGGCACCGCCTTGCGCCAATTTCGGCTGCGGCAAGCCTGAGAACGTGGTTAACCGCATCAACTGCTCCAGAGATTACCAGTTGTCCGGGGCAGTTATAATTGGCGATGTTTACAACACCTTCAGCCGTGTCACAAAGTTCCTGCAGTCGCCCCGTTTCCATTCCGAGAATTGCCGCCATCGTGCCTTGCTGTGTTTTCCCAGCGTCCGCCATGAAACTTGCGCGTGCGTGTACCAAGCGCAAGGCATCCGAAAAGTCAAGCACCTCTGCTGCCACAAGTGCCGAATACTCTCCCAAACTGTGTCCAGCGACCGCGTTCGGCATAACACCGCGTTCCTTTAGAACGTGCAATGCCGCGACACTACAGGTTAAAATTGCCAGTTGTGTGTTTTCGGTCTGCTTTAAGTCTGCTTCCGGCCCTTCAAAACAGAGTCGCCGCAATTCCCGTCCGAGGACTGCATCTGCTTCCTGAAAAACAGCATCGGCAACTCGGTACGTCTGTGCCAACTGTGCCCCCATGCCCACCTGTTGTGAACCTTGCCCTGGGAAGATGAATGCCAAATGGTTATGAGTCATCAGTCATTAGTTATCAGCGTTAAGAGTCATCAGTTGTCAGTTGTAGGTAGCAGAGAGGTTTGATTGCATAAGAACCTTCTTTAACTGGCTACCGAAAACTGAAAACTACAATCTTAGAAGTGTGCTTCCCCATGTCAAACCTGCACCAAACGTCACAAACAGCAGCAAATCTCCCGGCTTGGCACGGCCTTCGCGAATTGCCTCATCCAATGCGATGATCACCGTTGCTGCGGAGGTATTTCCGTATTTATCAACGTTGATATATACTTTCTCTCGCGGCATACCAAGTCTGTCGCCGACCGCCTCAATGATGCGCAAGTTCGCTTGATGTGGGATTAACAAATCGATGTCATCAATACTGACGTTCGCTTGGCGGAGCACACGTTGTGCAGCTTCCGGCATAAGACGAACACCGAGTTTGAAGACTTCTCGCCCGTTCATCTGAAGTTTGTCTAACTTCTGATCAATCGCTTTCTGAGTGATCGGCATTCTGGAACCACCTGCGGGGATACCGAGGAGGTCGATGTCGGCGTAATCTCCATCAGAGCCGATATAAGATGCGAGGATACCTTTCGACTCATCCGTAGCTTGGACAACAGCCGCCCCTGCGCCATCTCCAAAGAGGACACACGTGCTTCTATCGTTCCAATCAACGATTTTGTTAAAAATTTCGCCACCAACAACAAGGATGGTATTGTATCGTCCGGATCTGATCATTCCATCAGCTAAATCCAGTCCGTAAAGGAAGCCAGCACACGCCGCGGATAGGTCCATTGCGGCGGCGTTCTTTGCCCCAATACCTTTCTGAACATAGCACGCTGTTGAGGGAAAAAACCTATCGGGCGTAACGGTAGCGACGAGAATCATTTCAATGTCAAGGGGATCGATGTGGGCGTTTTTGATAGCCCATCGCGCAGCGTGTATACAGAGATCCGAGGTTGCCACATCGTCTTCAGCGATGCGTCGTTCAACGATTCCTGTTCGTTGGCGAATCCATTCGTCACTGGTATCGACCATCTTCTCGATGTCAAAATTGGTGACAACCCGATCAGGGAGGTAAGACCCTGTCCCTGTAATAGTTGCATGTCGAAGTTGCGTCATTATGTTTCTCTTAAAGTTTTTAGCGTTCTAAGGCACCGCTTGCAGGTTCCCTATATTGAAAATTGAAAAGTGAACGTGCTGGAACTTGCTGTAGAAAATCTACGCTTCATCCGCAGATTTTAATATGGGTCGCCCATTGTAATGTCCACATTCGGAACAGACTCGGTGAGAGATAATCGCCTCCCCGCAATATGAACAGACACTTATGGTTTTATCATAGAGCGCGTGATGGCTCCTTCGCATTCTTTTTTTCGATTTTGACGTTTTCCGCTTTGGATGCGCCATAGGTGGTCTCCTTACGTCTTAAAAATCGCGATTCGAGAATCGCTCTTGCACTTCAAGAATTATTCTGATTTCAATTGTTTTCCAGTATTTTTGAGAGAACCGAAAATGGATTAGAGGCTGAGGTCTCATCCGTTATTTCACAGGAGCATTCTGTAACGTTGAGATCCGTTCCACATTGTGGACATAAGCCTTTACATGTTTCTGAACAGAGCGACCATGTCGGTATTTCAAGAATAAGTGCCCGCCGGACATCTTCTGAAACATCCAAAGTTTCTCCGTCATAGTATCGTTCACCATCTTCATCCGGCTCCGAGGTTTCATTGCTGATAGAGAATAACAGATCGAGTGCTGTTGTTATATCCACTTCAAAAGGGTTGATACAGCGTCGACACTCCACCAAAACAGTCGTATTAATATTGGCTGTCACATAAAAATTGTCGCCACCTTGGCGAAAGAAGCCAATTGTACATGCCAAGGGATTAATAAATTCTGTCTCTTCATAAGTCAAACCGAGAGAATCGGACGGCACGAGTGCTTCGTATTCTTTGAAGTCCTCGTGTTGAAGGTCTTTCACGTTGAATACTAACGTATCTCTTATGCCTTCCATGACTTCTCCGACAGCTAAAGCAGTGGTATCCTTTGATTCTTGCTTCATTATCCGATGCATCTCTTGTAGAGGTCTTACTCAGACACCCCCTTGACTATCGGCTTTCGATTCCCGCCAATAAAGAGGTATCTGGTGAAGGAACGACCTCCGGCTGACCGCCGACACCTGATGGCTGACAACTGTTTAAAAATCGACTTCTTCTTCGATCCTAATAAGTTGTGCTTCGTCTTTTACATCTTCGAGCGTGTAAATTTGTGTGAGGGCGGCTTTCATGTTTTTTTCCTGCGCCTTGTGTGTCAACATAACTAACGACACTGTCTCCATACCGTGCGGATCCTTTTGGATGACAGAAGCGATACTAATCTGCCAGTTTCCGAGGATAGTTCCGATTTTTGCAAGCACCCCGGGTCGGTCAGCAACGACAAAACGGAGATAATACCGTGTCTCTATGTCATCAATAGGACATACACCGACTTCTGCCTGTGAACCTGCGAGCCAAGCTCTCGAAATAGGAGTGCTTACGCCTTGTTGCACGGATTTTGCGGCATCAATAATATCGGCGACAACAGCACTCGCAGTCGGCATCTCACCAGCACCTTGTCCATAAAAGAGGGTCGGACCGACTGCATCACCGATAACACAAACTGCATTGAATGCTCCACCGACGTTTGCTAACAAACTTTTCTCTGGTACGAGCGTTGGATGCACCCGTGCCTCCACACGATTTCCATCGGTCAGCTTCGCAATGGCAAGCAGCTTAATGACGTAACCGAGTTCACGGGCATATTGAATCTCTTTTTGGGTGATACCTGTAATACCTTCGACGTGAAATTGCGACAGTGAAATATTGCTCCGATAGGCGAGGGCGATCAGAAGAATGAGTTTTTGTGCAGCGTCGATTCCTTCAACGTCAAGTGTTGGATCAGCTTCGGCGTATCCTTTGTCCTGCGCGGCTTTGAGCACATCTGAAAAATCCACAGCGCGTTCATGCATTTCGGTCAAAATATAGTTACACGTCCCATTCACAATACCGTAAAGAGAGTGGATCTGGTTGCCAGCGAAACTTTCTTGTAGTGTTTTGATAATCGGGATACCGCCTGCTGTACTCGCTTCAAAATTGAGACTGACTCGGTGTTCTGAAGCCAGTTGAAACAGTTCGCCACCGTGTTCTGCAAGAAGGGCTTTATTGGCTGTGACAACGTGTTTACCATTTTGGAGCGCGCGTCTAATGAGGGAGTGTGCCGTTGTAACACCACCGATGAGTTCAACAACAATATCGATATCTGGATTGTCAACAACTTCTGTGGGATCGGTTGTTAAACAATCCACAGGGATATCAACCCCTTGCCGCGCCGCGGGTAATGTCCGTTTTACTATTTTTTTTAGGCTTAATTCCGTGCCACTATTTTTGGCGATGAGGGAATTTTGATTCGTCAGGATTTTGGAAACACCCGTGCCGACAGTACCCCATCCTAAAATGCCGACATTAATACACGATTTGTCCACTACTGTTTCTCCCTCCTTTCTTTACTATTTATCGCGCGACTTGTATACACTACTTACAAGCCGATATTGTAACGCAAGTTGCCACCAATTTGTACACATAGCACTCCGCTGGAGTGCGAGAAGGTGTAGCCTCCAGTTTCTATAGACATATCACCCCTGAATCAACGTCAGAATGCGCGTGTGGCATTCTGCGGGGGTGGGGAAAATGCTTAAAATCTGCCTCAAATGTTTGTAATTTGTTAGGTAGCAAGCTGGGTTATTGTATGTTAGAGATCGGGGCGACTGGATTCGAACCAGCGACCTCTTGAACCCCATTCAAGCGCGCTTCCGGGCTGCGCCACGCCCCGTTAACGGGATTAAACCTTTTTAATTGTATCACAAGTCCCTGTGAATGTCAAATAAAAAATTGCCATTTCAAAACCCTCAATTCGTATAAAACAGATCAAATTACTTCCTCGTCCGGGTCTGAAAGGACTCCTATCCCATTCTCTAAATTATGTCATACACGCTGTATACCGTGCCATTCTGCTCTCCTTAAAACAGTAAGGCGAGGTCTTCGTGTCTCAGAAACATGTTGTAACACCGAATGAATTGTTCACGAAGACTCGCCCTCCACTTCACAAGAATACAACGCCTTTAAGCAAAACCCATCTCTTTGAGGTTTCTGAGGCTGATACCCAAACTTTCAAATGGATCGCGTTCGTAGCAGGTGTCTTGTTCGATAATATACCATTCGACCTCTGCGTAGATACAAGCGTTCAGAATAGCCGTCCAATTGAGATTGCCTTCACCAATTTCCGCGAAACGTTGTGTAGAACCTTGCATCGCCATATCCTTGAGATGGATGATGTCAGCGCGTCCTTTTAATTCGCGAATCCACGCTGCAGGATCGCCGCCACCGTGCTGAACCCAGTACGTGTCCAGTTCACTTTTAAAGTAATTCGGATCGCTTTCTGCGTATAAGATCTCTAACCCGGTGCGTCCGTTAAAACGTTCCAACTCGAAACTATGATTGTGATAGGAGAAGGTCAACCCTCCTTCGGCAAGGCGCGCCGCGACTTCCGATGCTTCCCTCGCAAATCTGGCATACCCTTCAGCAGTACGATATTCACCCGGAAGTCCACCGATTGCGGCATGCTTGCAACCCCACAATTGGTGTTCATCAATAACAGATTGCGGTTCGTCACGCATCCGTTCATAACTTGTATGTGTCGCGATGATGCTGATACCTTCACCATCAACAATGTTTTTTAGGGCGGTAGGCTCAACCGGACCAAGTGCGGAGCATTGTACCGCCTCGTATCCGAGCTGCCGAACTTTTTTCATCGTTTCGACGATGTCGGACTCGGTTTTGGTAAATTCCCGAACAGTATAAAGCTGCGCTGCGATTTGCTGCGCAGAAAGCGCGTTTTGTGTTGCCATGATTACTCCTTCTATTTGACGTATACTATTTGTCAAATGGTAGTATATCAAAAAAAGACAGAGCGGTCAAGTTAATGTCCGATTATCAATTAGCGGATTCATCATACTACCCGATATTAAAATATAATTGATTTGCACATAAAGAACGGTTTTGGTAAACTTAAAAGTATGATGAATTCTTTTTTCTTCGGCGGTAATAGTCGAAATCCCTTTCGATTTTTACGCCTCCTTCTTCACTTCCCAAATTTCGTCAAATTGACGTGGCGATTGTTCGTCGATGAACGCGTTCCAGTCTACCGGAAAGCGATTCTCATCCTTGCCGAATTATTAGCAGTTGTGTTCGCGGTTGCTTACTTAGTGAATCCACTTGACTTCGATTTTATCCCTGTATTTGGCAGAATTGACGATCTTCTCATCGGAGCTTTTGTGATTCTCGTTCCTGGGGCTTGGCTATTCATTAAGCTATGTCCTGAGCATATCGTTCGTGAACATGTAGAACGAATTTCACGTAGGGAATGAATTGATTTTCTATAAGCACGACGCATTTTTTGAACTTTTTTGCAACTTTATTTTCTAATAGGTGTGTCTTTAGGACGTAAGCATAAACAATCAAAAAAATAAAGGGTTCCGTCCGCCTCCAGGATCGGACCTAACACTAAATTACACGGGAAGGTTTATATCATGTTTAGACTCAGAACCACACTGCGTAACCCTGTACGGGTAATTTTGGTTTTAGCAATGATTATTATCGCGGCGGGGATTATCATCGACCGGGATACAAATAAGTTCACGCTGCAAACTGCTATCGGGCAGACAAATGACACACTTCAAACATCAGAAGATTTTCAGCACTTGGAACGCGCGAATCGGGCGTTTATTGATTTGGTAGCGCGGACGAGTCCTGCTGTTGTGCAAATCACAACAAAAACGGAGCGAAATAGAAGTGATACGTCGCAAAGACGGCAGATGGCCCCTGAGCAAGAAGAACGATTCAGGGAATTTTTTGGGGATGAGCTCTTCAGACGCTTTTTTAGGGAACAGGTGCCGCAGGACCGGAATCCTGAACCTCTCAGAGGTATCGGCTCTGGGGTAATTGTTAGTGATGATGGCTATATCCTTACCAATAATCATGTTATTGAAGGTGCCGATGAAATTGCGGTCACCTTAGCAAGTGGTCATGCGTATGAAGCCAAGTTAATCGGTAGCGATCCAGCACAAGGCAATGGTGGTGGTAGCGATTTGGCGGTTCTTAAAATTAAAGCAGACGACCTGCCCATGCTGCCATTTGGCGATTCGGATGCACTTGAGGTCGGGGAATGGGTTATTGCAGTCGGAACACCGCTTAACTTATCCCAGACTGTCACACGCGGTATCGTTAGTGCTAAAGGTAGAGATGCCGTTGGTAATATTCCATTCAGTAGTTTCATTCAAACAGATGCGCCGATTAACCGCGGTAACAGTGGTGGGGCTCTGATTAATATCCGTGGGGAATTGGTCGGAATTAACACCTTGATTTTCACCGGTGGTTTTTCCTCCGGCAATATCGGTCTCGGTTTTGCTATTCCGAGTAACACCGCGCGAAACAACATGATGCAGCTTATTGAACACGGTAAGGTGGAACGCGGTTGGCTCGGCATCAGAATGCATCCTGTTGGGCGAGATTTGGCAGAAAAACTAAAACTTGAAATTCCGCGCGGCGTGCTCGTCGAAACGGTTGGGATGGGTAGTCCTGCTCAAAAAGCGGGAATCCAAAGAGGAGATGTTATCGTCTCCTTTGACGATCAAGAAATCCGAGATTGGAATCATCTCAGACATGTTGTTGGTGCGACCGGAGTCGGCAAATCTGTTGATGTCGTCGTGTTACGGAAAGGCGGCGAAGAAAAACAGTTAACTGTTAAATTAGGTAAACGTACCGAAGAAGCGAGTGCAGCCCTCAATGAGTATGAGGAGAGGGATTCTCCATCTGTAGAGACGGAGTCCTTTGCGGGCATTCGCGTACAAGATCTGACCCCAGCGATTGCGGAGCGTTACGGCTACGCGTCAGATGAAAAGGGTGTAGTTGTTACACACGTTGAACGCGGTAGCGATGCTGAGAAAAAGGGTATCCAGCCCGGATCCCTCGTTCAAGAAATGGAATGGACGCAGATTGACAACCTTAAGGCATATTCTCACCTGACTGAGCAGCTAATGGACGAAAGTAAGAAGCAAGTGCTTCTCTATGTCAAGTCCCCTAATCAACAAGGTGGCGGATATGTTACGATAAAAGTTTCCACATCAGACCGATAATTAACACAGTGGACTTCATTTTATTGTGCGGTTCACGGATTAATGCTTGACGGATAGTTGTTTTTGTGGTACACTCCCCGAAAACAACTATCCTTTATTATATTAAGAGGTTCAAATTACGGATGAAAGCGCAACGGGTTGTCTGGCCTGATCGTGCCAAAGTTGAGGTTGAGACGTTTACGTTACCGCCTGTCGAAGATGATGAAGTACTTGTTGAAACAGAATGCACACTCATCAGCCCCGGCACAGAACGCGCGTTTTTATTGGGTCTTCCGAATGCCCAAGGCGGATACCCAACCCGCCCAGGTTATAGCAGTATAGGCAGGATAATAGATGTTGGGAAGGCAGTCACTGATTGTGAAGTCGGCGATCGCGTTGCTTCAGCGCAGGGACATACAAGCCATTTTGTAACCGCACCGAGTCGTTTGCTAAAGATAGCATCTACTGAGATGCCCGCTGAGGAAGCAGTCTTTTTTAACCTTGGCGCGATTGCATTACAAGGTGTTCGGAAAGCTCGGATTGAATTGGGTGAAGCAACTTTGGTTTTGGGACAGGGACTTATCGGCTTGCTGGCACTGCAACTCTCGAAACTGAGTGGTGCCCTGCCCCTTATTGCTGCAGATCTCACTGATAGTCGTCTTGAAATCTCTAAAAGTATGGGGGCAGACTATACTTTCAACCCAGAAGATACTGATTTCTCCGAACAGCTGGGTGATGCAACTAAAGGCGATGGACCAGCGGTTGTTATTGAGGCGACTGGACATCCCGACGCAATCAGTACCGCTTTGGGCGTTGCAGGACGGGATGCACGGGTAATCTTGTTGGCAAGTACCCGCGGGGAAACACCGAGTGTGAACTTCTATCGCGATGTACATAAAAAGGGACTTATGCTTTATGGGGCACACAATTCTATCCGCCCGCGTCAAGAATCCTCACCAAATTTTTGGACACTTAAAGATGACAGTCTCCTGCTGTTAGCACTTATCGCTCAGAAACGGTTCGACGTTGTTCCGTTGATTAGTCATCGCATCCGTGGAGAAGACGCACCGGAAGCATATCAACTCCTTATGGAATGGAATCCTAACTTACTCGGTGTTGTTCTCCAATGGAATCATAGCATATAGACACGAACCTGAAGGAAAAGATGGCACGCGAATACCCAATTGAAAATGTGCGCAACATCGGCATTGCAGCGCACATTGATGCTGGCAAAACAACCACAACTGAACGAATACTTTTCTACACCGGTAAAAAGCATAAGATCGGTGCTGTGGATGATGGCACTGCTGAGATGGATTGGATGGTACAGGAACGGGAACGCGGCGTAACGATTACTGCTGCCGCGACGACCTGTTTCTGGCAAGAACATGCAATTCACCTTATTGATACGCCCGGACACGTCGATTTCACAGTAGAAGTGGAGCGATCCCTACGGGTTTTAGACGGTGCAATCGCGCTTTTTTGTGCTGTCGGTGGGGTGGAACCACAGTCAGAAACGGTTTGGCGGCAAGCCGAACGCTACGATGTACCACGTATCGTCTTCGTTAATAAGATGGATCGGGTCGGCGCAAATTTCACTCGCGTTTTGGAAATGATGAAGGAACGGTTAGACGCGAACCCCGTACCGCTCCAATTACCGATAGGTGAGGGTGCTGATTTCACCGGTGTTATTGATCTCCTGACGCAGAAAGCCATGCGGTGGGATGCAACCGATCTCGGACAGACGTATGTAGAAGCGGAAATTCCGCCTGAATTTGAAGATGAAGTGGCACAAGCACAGGAAGTCCTTTACGAGAGTGTCGTTGTCGAAGATGAAGCACTACTTGAAAAATACTTGGGAGGCGAAGAGATAACCCGTGCGGAATTACTACCCGTTATCCGCGCAGCGACGTTGCAAGGTAAACTCTTTCCTGTACTTTGTGGAAGTTCTCTAAAGAACCAAGGGGTCCAACCGCTATTGGACGCAGTGATTGATTTTTTGCCATCACCTGTTGATGTGCCCCCTATTGAAGGGGTTGTGCCACGCTCCAGCTCGGGGGGCAGGCGTTCTAAAAGCGCAAAAAACGCATCCGCCGAGCAGGATAAGGTGACACGTCTCGCAGAGGACACCGCTCCATTTTCGGCGTTAGCATTTAAAGTGGCAAGCCACCCGACGGTGGATAAACTTGTTTATTGCCGTATCTATTCGGGTGTGCTTAAACGTGGAGAAGTGGTCTATAACGTCCGCTCCGAAAAACGGGAGCGGGTTAATCGAATCTTACAGATGCACGCCAATAAAGAGGCAGTCTGTGATGCCGCTTATGCCGGTGATATTGTCGCACTCGTCGGGCTTAAGGATACCAAAACTGCGGATACCTTGACCGATGCCAGAGAGCCAATTCTGTTGGAATCTATCACTTTCCCGGATCCAGTTATCACGATTGCTATTGAACCGGAGCGGGCGAGCGATGCGGATGCCTTGGAAGAAACACTCGAAAAACTGATGGATGAGGACCCAACCTTTACTGTGGGCATTGATAAAGAGACTGGACAACGGATCATCTCTGGTATGGGTGAACTCCATTTAGAGATTCTCACAGACCGCATGATACGCGAATTCGGGGTCAATGCCCGAGTAAGCAAGCTGCAGGTGGCGTATCGTGAAACCATCAGTGCCCTTGCAGAGGCTCGCGGAACACATATCCATAAAACCGATGAAGAAGGTATCTACGGTGATGTCGTGCTAACGGTTGAACCCTTAGCACGCGGTGAGGGATTTCAATTTGAAGATAACACGGACGAAACGCAGATTCCGCGACAGTATATACCCTTCATTGAGAAGGCATTAGAAGGCGCAATGGGAACCGGACCCCGTATCGGGTATCCCCTGCAGGACATGAAGGTTACGCTTATCGGTGGCTCATACCATCCAACGGATTCCTCGGAGGTGGCGTTTGAAGCAGCAGCAGTACTAGCGTTTGAAAACGCAACCCGAAAGGCGAATCCGCTACTGTTAGAACCAATTATGCAGATGCATATCATCATCCCAGATGAACATGTTGGCAAAGTCATTGGTGATTTGAATTCGCGCCGGGCACAGATTAATGAGAGTATCACACAAGAGGCATCCGATACAGGACGCGCCTCCCAATCGGCACAAAGCATTATCAACGCCTTTATTCCTTTGTCAGAAACGTTTCAGTATACAACGCGGCTTCGCTCAATGACACAGGGGCGTGGTGCATTTACATTGGAATTTTCACATTATGAGGTGGTGCCATCCGCGCTTGCTCCAGACGCGAATCGTGGCATCTCAGCTTAATGTATTCAACGTCCGTGCGCTTTCATCACCTTTTGCAGCTCCGCCAACGGAATGGCGTACATCGTTCTGTCGTTGCGTCCGGTGGTTGTAGTCGCCATTGTCATAGAATTGACGATAGCTTCCTCCGTCGCCTCAATGACCGCTTGAAAAAGTGAATTCAAACGCCAATTGACGAGCATCTCAATTTGGAAGGTGCCGGTTTCAGTGTTATTTGCGAAAACGTTTGCGGTGGAGAATGCAATGACGAACTCCCCGCTACCGTCTGTACTCGGTGTGCCTGTGCGGGCGAGTCCATGCGTGGCACGAATTGCTAACTGTTTCAATTGACGGTGCGTCAACGGCGCATTCGTGGCGATAACAATAATGAACGAGCCATCTCTACCGGGTTTCGGTGGGGATCCGATAATTTCTTTACCGACAGGAACGCCATCAATCCGCAGTTGCGAACGACGGCCTCCGTTGGAATTAACGAGGACCCCTACTGTCCATCCACCGCGATCTGCAGGCAGCACACGGGAAGCAGTACCAATGCCGGCTTTGAAACCGTAGCATCGCATACCGGTACCGCCGCCAACACTTCCTTCGGCTACAGGACCGTCGGTAGCACTCTCAATGGCTTCAATCGCATGTTCTGCTGTGACGTGGAGTCCGCTGATGTCGTTCAAGCCGCCATCGTAGCACTCTGCTACAATCGGGAGCACGATGTTGTTGTCTGGATAGCGTTTTACAATGTAACGCACAACGCCGTCATGAACTGCCCCGACGCTGAGTGTATTTGTGAGCATAATCGGAGATTCAATCCATCCAGCTTGATTAATACGGGCGATGCCAGTTGCTTCACCATTGCCGTGAATAATGTATGCAGCACCGAACAAGCGTGCTGTCCAAATGTCATCACTTGGAAGGATAGCAGTAACGCCAGTCCGGATTGAATCGCCTTTCTTAAGTGTAACGTGTCCAACTTTCACACCCGCTACGTCGGTGATGGCATTGTGTGTGCCAGTGGGTAAGGTACCAATTTGAATATCAATGTCGCGTGCCCGCGCCCGATGGTTTGAATCCGCGGCTTCAGCATCGGTGCGATATATAGAATACACCCAAAAAGTACCCGTGAACACAATAAGGAACAACATATTTATGTAGCGAAAGGATCCGAGACCCTGTGTTTTTTTAAACAATTTCTTCTCCATTTTCTAATTGATTCCTATAGATTTTGCGAATGTGATTAAAAATAGCGATATATGTTGGCAATCGGTAGTCGGGATAACTCCACTCCCACGGTTGGAACGTTTTGCGATAGAAACGAAGTGTGATTTCGGCATAAATGCCGTTGCTGAGGTAGATACGATGGGCATGGTCTTTCGTTGACGCAAGTACCAGTTTTGCCAAACAGATGTACCCTGCATCCAAATTAACACGCCGCGCGTTTCCTTCGGAATTTTTTATAGCAAAAGTTTGCTCGACGTTATTTGTGAATAACTTTATTTCTGCCAGCGTACCGGCATCAATAAGTCTTTCAAAACTGATAAATTGTCGTTGGATGTCTTTCCCCATTTCAGCTTCGTAGTAGGCTGTGCTTGTAAAAGGCATCAGTTCACTTGTAAAATCAATAGGTCCAAGGCGATGGGTCAATTTTGCATAAACGGTCGGTAGGAGACTGGGTTCCGCTGTCAGCACACCGATGATTGCTTTGACAGGTTGCGGTGTTACGATTGCTCCCATGTTATCTTCCTATAATCCAAAGTTTATGGCGTATGCTTAATAAAACCCATGTCCTGCATCTCGACATGTAAATTTCATTGAGTGTCGTGAACAGTGTTTATAGTAAAACCTGAAAATATGTTTACATTTCTAATGAGTAACAATCCCGCATACGCCTTCGCTGGCGAGGTTTCCTAGGGG
>CAZGAW010000039.1:0-36947 GCA_964523645.1 uncultured bacterium
ATCCGACGAAAGTGCGAGAACTCTCGTGGGATGCCACGAGTCGATACTTGGCTACCGGGGGCAGTCCGGAAGTTACGGTGTGGGATTGTTCCGGTCGCGGACCGGCCGGTACCAGACCCATTGCGCTTTCCAGGCATCAGGATTTTCTCAGCGTTGTGCGTTTTCAACATCGCGGAAAACTGCTGGCCTCAGGCGGTGCCGATGGTCTGGTCTACGTCTGGCAATTGCAAGGCAACCTCCGTTCTCTGGCGCTCCATGAAGCCACTCTGGCAGCAGGAGTCACAAGCCTCGTTTGGGCACCGAATGACCAATATATTGCTGTTGGTGACGAGTCGGGTGGGGTGAGCGTTTTTTCGATAAGTTAAAGTTCAACATTATAGTAGATCCTGAAAATAAGTGCACACGCTATAAACACAAGCACCCTTCCGCCGCTGGCGAGGTTTCTAACCTCGCCCTCCCATTAGTGTATAGTTAATTCGGGGATTTACTATAACTGTTCAATATCGTGGTATTGCGTCCAAAGCCTCAATGCCTCACAGGTACATATAGGGGCTGGGTTTCCCCAGCCCTTCATTGACTTAAACCGCGTCTGTCAATATCAGTATGTCGCTTTGATTACTCCCCATACTGCTGTCAACTTCCCGATGGCATCAACTGCAGACGGTTGTAGTCGCGACTGTTTAAGTTCCGCTGCGGTCAACGGACGATTCCATACCTTTACTTCATCAATGAGTCCCTTGTAAAATCGATTCAGATGTTCTCCAACCCAAATCGACTGTCCGCTGTTGATGTCCTTTGTATTATCATCGGCTTCGCCAATCAACTCACCGTCCACGTAGAATCGGATCTTTTTTGCTTTCTGGTCTCGGACACCAGCGAGGACATGCCATTTGTTATCGTTCAAGAAATTCGCTGACCGTATCCCAGCACTATTCGCACGTCCCTTATCCCGGACACTGAAACCCATCTTGCCACGCGCCGCTGGGTCATCGCCACTGACCGAGAGTATCCAAACCGCATCAGTGCCAGGACGATAGTTCCCAACAATCCCATCGTTCTTTGGCGGCTTGTCATCTGTTTTTACCCACACTTGAACCGTTAATGAATCGCCAGTGGAAAACGTAATCGAATCCTCCAGCGGCACTTCAACAAAGTCATCCTTGCCATCAAACTCCAAGGCTTCGCCGTGTTTTCCGGCGACCATCTTTGCGCTGCCGTTAATCGTTCCATCATTGCCTTCTTCTGACAGATCCGTTACAGTATCGCCTTGAATGGTATTTTGGTCAAAACTCAGATGCAGCACTAATCCATCCGGCGGATGGGCTTCACTATACAATGCCAAACAAATGAGTATACCCATCACTGCGAAAACCACAAAAACTCTTTTCATGATGAACTCCTTTTGAGAGGTTAGGAAAAAATAAGAGGGTTTTGGAACCAGTGGAAATACTCTTGACTACGTGCTACCACATTAATTGCATAAATGATAACAGGTTTGACAAAAACAGTCAAAGAAGAGTTTTTATTTCAGATCGCACTTGAGAAATGATAATTGTGCAGTGATAAAACAGAGGGCATTAAAAAGGATTAGCAGTCCGGTAGGAAACAGGACGTTTTGATACGAGATACGCTCCTCAAACCTTGGTATAGTGCTTATATCCACAGGCTTTTGCGACAAGCCCTCCCGCACAGGATAGATATGTAAACTATCTGGATCGTTCCGATCCTCCGTTTTGATGAAATCTATAAATGTTTGTCTATAACGGCGAACCTGTTTAACAAAATCCATATAACCGGCAATACCTGTGTCTGCCAGCCCTTCCATCGCATACTGGAAGCACACGATTGGGGAAATTTGCGTGAGTTCGCGGGCAAGTCGAACCTGCCTAAATTGCTGGTCTACATGTTCGTCGGTTATACGGGTTTTCGTTTCGTGTCGTCTCGTGAAGTACGTCGCCCACCGACGCGTCGCTGACGGATTGTCAGGTGAGGGAGCTTCGCTCAATTTCGTTGCCTCCAGGAGTTCCGTTGGGCGAAACTCATCCTCAATACTCGCTAATTGCGTACGTTTTCGAGAGGAGATGATCTCTATTGAAGGGATGGGATCAAGGGTGCCAACGAAAAGCCCGAGCAGACTCGGAAAGACAAACGCTAAGCATACCCAAGTTAATAACAACCACACTAAACTGGTAATGGCGTTTGAGACCCAACTTGAGAAGAACAGACCCAGAAAGATAAAAATAGAAATATGTAGTGCAAAAAGACCTACCATCCCCAGAATCCTGAGCCAATCACCTGAATCAAAAGGGATATTCCCTGAAAGATAAATAATCAACACGTTCATCAGAATACCAATCGTGAGCGGCACCATGAGCGTAAAAAACGTCCCCAAGTATTTCGCGAATAATACCTGTCCCCGGGATATTTGGTTAGACATCATCAGACTGAGTGTTCCATGCGCTCGTTCGCCAGCGATGGCATCAAAAGTGAACAGAATCACAAAAAAACTCATGAAGATACCGATGAAAACCCAGTCGATTTTGATGAGTGTCGTCGCGTCGCCGCCATGATTTGACTGTAGGTATTCAAGGGTCCATACTTCTCGCCAATTGTAGGCTGTTCCTATATCACCCCCACGAGCTGCGCCTTCGCGTTCTGCTATAGGAATAGAACGCGGGATGAGTTCATCGGCTCCATCCGCACAAAATTTGAATCGACTCGGACGTTTGCAAATCTCACCGGGACCCCGCATCGCGAGGTGCCCTAAACTCTTCTCGGCATCGTCCTTGACGCGCGACAATCTTCTTTCCATTGCGAGGTTATACGCATCGACTTCTTCTCTATACCCACTATCGCCGAAACCGTAGATTAGCGCGTTCGCCAGCATTAGGACAGGCAGCAGAATTATCATCAAGACAAACCGTAGCGTCATGAAGTTGTGGTATATCTCTTTTTTCGCAATATGCCAAATCATTTTTAACTCATATCGTATCGGAGGAAGGATAGGTATGTGCCCATAAACAGAATAACATTCCACGCCAATAAAATAAAGATATCGCCCGATGCCCGCGAGAGACCCTCAGAAAGAGTGTTATACCGGTGCTGAAAAACGGGTAGATCTGTGAGTTCTGCCGCACCTCTATCGCTCGAAAACCACGCTCGCGCCGAAAATGCGTTCTTACCAGCGAGATAGTCAACAACTTGACGTTTATAACTTCTCGCCTGCCCGATAAAATCATTATAACTTCTCCTGTCCGTGCCTGTAATTGCACCGACAGCCAAACGATATGCGTCCGCGAAGGATATCCGGGAAATATCCCTGGCAAGTTGCCTATTTCTTTCGCCGTTATCTTCTCTCTGTTTAAGGAGTTCCTCAGCTCTATTTGCGTAGTCAATACGAAGGGGTTCTTGGTAGCCTAATACTTCCTGAAATTTGGAGACATCCGCATTGTGAATCGGTTTGATGGTGTAAAATTCTATAAACTCAAGCTCCGATGGTGAACTCATAGTCATTCCTAACGTGATCGGTCCTTCATGAGAAATGGCGCTTGCTGGGTATTTATATCCCCACTTTTTGAGAATATAGGCGTTCCGTTCCGCCTTGAAGTCATCCCATATCTTTTTAACCTGTTGCCGTGCTTCTTTTTCGGATTGAGGTTTATGTGGTGGGAATTTCGCAACTGCAAACGTTGCTACATTTGAATGGACAATCGTCAGAATCCCCCAGATAAACATCGAAAGAATCAATGTAATTGCTGCCTCCTTTGTCCATACAGATAAAAGCATTCCTAAGAGGTAGCAGATTGACACGTATAACAATGAAATAACGAGTACCATGATAAGACATAGCAAATTACCACCATCAAAAGTGGTAACAGGCGAGGCGGACGCGATGACGATTCCGACAGTGAAACTAATGACTACAATCGGGAAGAGAGATAACACGCCGCCAAGGTATTTTCCAAGCACCAGTAGGTCTCTCGGAGTTGAATTGGATAACACCAGTTTTAGTGTGCCGTCTTCTCGCTCCCCCGAAATTGTGTTGTAAGCGAACAGGATCGCTAAAGCACTAAGCACAATTTTAAAGACTAAAGTGACATCAACGGAAAGGAAAATTGAAAGGAAAGGGTTATCCGACCCTTGTTTTTGTGCCTCTTTCTCCCAAATAGGTGTTGCGAGTCCAATGCTCACCATATCCGCGCCGGATTTTTCCATGCCGACGTTAAAGATGCTGAGTGGATTCGGCTTTCTGTGTGCTTTCGGATTAATCTGGCTGTAGAGATCCCACGTTCGCTTCTCTTCCTGATGTTCCCGAACGGCAGTATGATACGCTGCCAACCGCTTTTCGTAATCTTCAACCTGAACAAAAACGGCAGCCGCCGTTGATATCAGGCAGACAATAAAACCGATCATGAAGCGAGATGTTAGGACATTTGAGACCAACTCCCGCTGGATAATTAACCACAATGTTGTCATAGGTTTATACCGAACGTTCAAAACGCAGGACACCTCGCCGTTCCGTGCCGACGTAAAATGTATCCTCATCAACAACGAGAGAAGTCACGACTCCTGAAATTTCTGGGGCGACTTGTTCTAAAGTGCTTGTATCACTTTTTACGGAATAGATACCTGCATCATTTGCCCCATAAACGGAATCTTTCGCTGCAGCGAATGATTTGATGATAACAGGTTTTCCCATCTCATCAACAAGGACATTCCAGACAACGCCATCTTTTGAACTGATGACATCATTGTCAGTCGCAACGTAAACCCTTAAACCCGCAAAGACTATCTCTTTGAAATGCTTGATAGAGAAGGGCAGATTTGGTGTCACATCATTCCAAGTGTCTCCACCATCAAGCGATTGCATGAGATGCCCATCCCGTTTACCGACATAGACGATTCTGCCAGACGCAGCGATTTTAAAGCCTCTCCATAAGGTATCACGCGAGAGTTCACCGGTCTCTTCCACACCGGTATCGAACCATTCTGGGTCCCCAGATTTCCATCGGAAGAGTTTATAGTTGTATTCCGTGTAAAACGTTTCATCGCTGACAGCGAAGCTGCCCCATAATCCTTCCCGTATTAACGCATATACCGCTGGCGGGTTTGTTCGCGCCTCCACCAACCTTTTAAAGAAACGGTCTGCCCCAACATTCGGGTTCTTTAACAAATCATCCAATAAAGCGTCGGTTATACCAGAAAAACCTATTCGGAACTCCGGTCCTGATCGTCTTTTGTCTCTGAAA
This sequence comes from uncultured bacterium, assembly GCA_964523645.1. Classification (GTDB taxonomy): domain Bacteria; phylum Poribacteria; class WGA-4E; order WGA-4E; family WGA-3G; genus WGA-3G. Next base: position 5,250 of record CAZGAW010000039.1, read on the forward strand.
GTGAAACGCTTACCCGCCAGTACTTTTCGCACCAGTCCAGATGAACTTAAAGAAGGGGGTACTCCTGCAACGGGGATGAGGGTATTACCATCGGAAGACAACTGAAAAATAGTTGTTTCATAATTCCTTTGAATTCCTTTTGCGTAGAGAACGCCATCGGCTTTTGCTATCTGCACAATTTCCGGTTGTTGCTTTTTGTGTAGAGGAGCTTCGGGGTTTATCTGTAAACTGACGACATCCCACGATGTTCCGCCATCGTTCGATTTGACAAAATGTTTACCGACGCTGGCGTAAAGTGCTGGAGACCTCTTTGGTGCCTGATCTGTCACGAAACTGACTAAATTATCAACACGACTTTCCAGTCCGGTATGAAAACGGTGCCACGTTTTACCACCATCCGTTGAACGATGAATCCCACTGCTACCACCCGTATAAAACGTGTTTTCGTCCAATGCCACCGCACAACGCACACTGAACTGACGCGGAGAAATACCTGAAGATGCTATGGATGTCCAAGTGCCTCCACGATCAACCGAGCGTGCTACCATACCGTCATCTTTTCCAATCGCCAAGAGCGTTCCTTCTGCAGCAAGCAGCGTTACACTCGGCAGCGTTCCCATGAGGTCCCAAGCGTCTGTAGGTGTTATATCTGTCCATGAATCACCCCCATCGGTTGATCGGAATATCCACCACGAGCGTTTTTCACCGTGCCACAGTTGCTCCCAAATATTCTTTGGAGCTCCATAGAAATCTAAGATATTTACCGATGCCATGACATAGATTTCTTCCTCATATATCGCTAAGGAACCAACGTGTAGGATGTCATCCACAGGCAATTGTAAGTGTTTCCAAGTTTCTCCATTAAGACGATAGAGTCCGAGATCAGTTCTGAGAAATAGAGTGCCTTGACTCATCTGTAGGGAATGAATTCCAGAGTGTTCTGCCAAACGACGGTCCAAACCGTTGTCCATAACCCTCCAAGAGCTCCCGGCAGCATCGGATCGGAAGATACCGCCACTAAGACAGAGGTAAAAAGCATCCTCTGTAACCCTCAATTCTCTAACATACCATTTCGGACAGGTACCGACTCGATGCCAAGTTTTACCATTATCGGTGGAAGCATACAATTCATTAGATGGAATAATATAGAGGGTCCCGTCCCGTTCCACTATAGGGATATCACCACCGGTTTCCTGACGTAGAAAAGTGTCGTTGACAGGCTGCCATGCCTCATCCCCCGCTGGCAATTTGTAGATACTCTCATCCCCTATAACGGCATAGAGCGTATTTTCCGAAGTCACTGACAAAGTACCTACCTCCCCCAATATCCCCGGTTCATCCATCTGAGTCCATTTCATAATGTCACCTATGAGGTCGTCTGAGCTCTGAAAGTTGCCTAATGTTTCGCGAACCATAGACGCCTCCTTTTTTAGCCGCTTCCGAGCGCGATGGAGTTGGCTTTTAACCGTGTTCGGCGATACCTGCAGAAAATCACCAATCTCTTCACACGTCATTTCACTGAGATAGTGAAGCACCACGGTTGTTCGTTCACGCGCCGGTAATTTTTGGAGGAGATACGCAACGACTTCGCGTTGTTGTTCGGTCGCTAATTTTTCGGTCTGTTCCGCCATATATTGGGCGTAGAACAGTGCTTCTACTTCTGCTTCACTCATTGCCTCTAAGGATTGCATCGGGACCCTTTTCTCACCCAACCATGTGAGGAAGCGACGAGTGGCAATCATATAGAGCCAACTAGAAAATCTGTTTGGATCTCTCAACGTACCGAGTTTTTCGTAAGCCCTGAGAAAGGTATCCTGCGTAATCTCTTCAGCGATGTGATAGTCCCTTACTCTTCGCCATACGAAGGCGTGTATCTGCTTTTCGTATTTTTTTACGAGAGCGGTGAAAGCATCTGCGTCGCCCTCCAAGATGCGTTCAATCCATTTCGCGTCCTCACTTTTCATACATTCCCTCCAATCAACAATGTTGGCTTATGACCTGTGACAGATATTATAGGCGAGAGGGTTGCAAATTCGTAATTTTCTCACCCAAATGCCTTGAAAAGCTCCTTCAGCCCCGTAGGAAGGGCATGTTTATAGAAAAAGTGTCACGGACCTATTTGGTTTCTATGTAAGGGCGATATGTTTGGAGCGTTCAAAATCAGAGATTGTCCAAAGCTTAGGACAGTTATAAGAGGGTGATTTTCGGTAAAAAGGTTTAAAATGAAAATTTAATCTCTGGAAGCGTATAGACAGGCTTATACTAAAGCTCACAATTAAGTTTACACTCTCTAATGTGGCGAGGTTAGGAAACCTCGCCAGCGGGGTGGGTTTTGTGTTTTCTAAAGTGTTTACTTATTTTTACGATCCACTATAACACGTGACTTAGGATATCATATAGGCATCCATTCTCTCAAAGTCTTCAGGTGTGTTGATATTCAAAGCAGATTTTGTGTAGGTCTTGGTATTCAAACGAGAAAGGTTCACTTCTGCTAAATCTCAACACGAACAAAGGCGAGATACGCTCCGGATAGAAGGACTACGACAAACAGCGTTAGCAACAACAGATCGATTGCTGCTGTGTTGAAGTCCTTACTGAAACTCAAGGTGTCTTCAAATTTCGGAATCGCCTCTATAGGGACAGGCTTCTGTGACATCCCTTCACGAACACCAGAGATATGGAGGCTCTCCGGATCCGCTCTGTCGGTATCATCAATGAACGTCCGAAACGCTTGTGCGTAAGATTTAACATTTTCTAAAAATTGAAGATGTCTTTCAAACCCCGTTCCGGCAAAGGATTCAAGGAGGTGCTGGAAAATGGTGACAGGTGAGATTTGGGTAATTGTCCGCGCCCGGCGGACCTGAGAAATCCGCTCTTTTAAGCGTTCTTCGTGCAGACGTTCCTGCTGTGCTGCGTCTTTGGTCACATACTCGCCTGCTGCCCGTAATTTTTCGGGCCAGCTTTTGTCTGAACCCGACCCATAAGCGATGGTGTAGTATTCACGCTGAAGTTCCTTCTCAAGCTGGGCACCGCGTTCAGAGAATCTGAGAGCAGATTTTGACGATCCGGAACGCCCTGCAATCGAAACCAGTGTACTGGGCATAAAAACGACAAGAGTGACCCAAGCCAAGAGGAGTATTACGAGACTCACCGCGCTCCGTTGCACACGTGCCGACACGAGCAATCCCAATCCGAGAAATAGACTTATATACAGGATTGAAATGAAGAAAATGAGACCTAAACGTCCCCACGCCTCCGCACCGAGGTGTACATTATTTGATGTGGAAATCACTAAGAGATTCACCAAGACGGCAAGTATGAAAGGGATGTTTATACTGATTAATGCCCCTAAAAACTTGCCAATCAGGACAGTGTGCCTCGGAATCGAATTCGCCAAGGTCAATCGTAGGGTGCCTTGCTCGCGCTCGTGAGAAATTGAGTCGAAGGTAAACAGAAGCGCGATGAGACTTAAAACGTAGCCGATGATAAAACCCCAATCCACTTTAGTGACATTTGGACGAACGTTATGCAGATCCGGGGTAACCGATGGATATCCCAGTATCCAGAAGCTTTCTAAGGGCGGTTGACCCCCGTGCCCCCAACGATGGTAGCCGCCCGCTACATATTTTGGCAAAAACGTCTCGCCTCCCTCTGCACAGAAACGGAGGGATGATGGCTGTTTTTCGAGATATCCGGGACCTTGCTCGGCGAGTTTATACAAACTGTCCTCGGCATGAGATGCTAAGCGATTCAGATAATCGGTGACATCATTGTGATAGTTCTGGACGCGTTTCGGGTGTTCTCGAAGATGCACAATCGCGTTGGTCAACATCAAACCGAGCAGCAGCACGGTTGCAAGCGCAAATCGGAGGCTGTTGAGATTATCGTAGAGTTCACGTTTTGTAATATGCCACATTGTTTTATGGCTGTCGGCTTTCAGCAATCAGCCTTCAGCAAAGAGCAGTTGTGCTATATGAGTAAGTAAGTGTCGGTAGTCAGCAGTGTGTGGCAATAACTCCACGAGCAATTGTCACATACATTTCTTAACTGATTGCTGACAGCGCAGCGACCTGACGGCTGACAGCCATTCTACACTTCACTCTTGATGAAAATCAGAAATATTACGATGAAAATAATGACATTAAGCATGAACAGTATGCCCACATCCGACAAAGCCCGCTTCGCATTTGTGTTCACATCCACCCTTTGAAAAGAGAACTGTGGGAGACCGCTCCACTCCGCGGCACCTTTGTCCGAAGAAAACCATTGTCGAGATTTGAAAATTTCTTCATCATAGAAATAATCAATCACACGCTGTCTGTAGCGTCTTGCAGCGTCGAAAAAATCTCTGACCCCGAGCATATCGGTACCTGCCCAGGCTTGTGTTGCGGTGTCATACAATCCGACGGGTGAGAGTTTCAGCCAGCGTCGCTCCACATTTGCGGGTTGAATGAAGATGTCTTCTAATGCGGGTTTGCGTATGAACCATGTTTGGTCAGCTGTTCCAATAACCTCAGACGCGAGGAAACCGAAATAATTCTGGGCGTGCGGAATTTTAGGTTCAGCACCCTCGCGAAGACTATTCACCTTCATGCTGCTTTCATAAGTATAGGATAGGCGACCACGGTCACCCCAAAGATACGCACCATAGCCCCCACTGCCCAGCAGGTTAAAATGCCAGTCTTCCCCTGGAAGCGCGTCAGTAGCGAGGAAATGTTTCCGATTTCTGTCAAATTCCTCCCACATCTGTTTGATTTGATTAAAAGCGGATGCTATGCGCGTCTGCGGTGCCTCAGGACGTGGGATCGCTGCAAGAATCACATTTGGATAGACAAGGGCTAAAAATCCCCACACAAACATGGAGAGCATCAAGGCAGTCCTTGTTCTACGCGTCATCGCCGAAATCAGCATGCCGATGAGATAGAAGACTGACAGATACACAACGGTGGTGAAAATGATGCCACCAATCCGTAGAAAATCATCGGTGTTTAGAGAAATAGAGGTAGTATTTGTCAGTAAAATTACTGCAAGAAGCAGGCTTATTAGCAACGGCATGAGTAAACAGAGCATCGCACTGATGTATTTCGCAAACAGGATATGTCCGCGACGGACGTGCGATGTCAAGACCAGACGTAATGTGCCACGCTCGTATTCCCCGGCGAGGGTATCGTAAGCGAAAATCAGTGCTAATAAACTCAGGATTACCTGAAAAATAAAAACAATATCCATGGAGGCGAACATATCCATAAACGGATTATCCGACCCATGCATTCCAGAGTCCCACAGCGATGGAACAAATGTATATGATACCCGAACTTCGTTTCCAAGCTGCTTATCGAACCCAACATTGAAAATGCTTAACGGATTTGGCGGACGGTCAACAAATAGTTTCCCTGTCCCTGCGGAATATGTTTTCTGTTCCTGAAGCTGCCGCTGATGCTCTTTGACAGCAACATTATGGCTTGTCAAACGCTGCTCATAATCCTTAATAAGCACAACCGTATTGGCGACCACAAGCAATAGCATAACCAAAACAGCCACCGCAAATCGGAACGTCATAAGGTTGTCGAGAAGTTCTCGGCGGATGAGAGTTGTTAGCATTAATCATATCTCCATTACAAGCCTAAAGGTTTACTGATTGGCACGTTCCAAACGAAGTACACCGCGATGTTCCGTACCAACGTAAAAGCTATCTTCGTCAACAACCAGAGAAGTTATCGCATCTGGTATTTCCGGCACAATTTGTTCCCATATCCCTGTTTCCTTTTGTAGGTGATAGATACCGTCATCATTTGCGCCATAAACAGCTTCTTCCACTGTTGCCAACGACTCAATGATTACGCTTTCCCCCGTTTTATCGGTAATGGTATTCCAAACAACACCATCTCCTGAACTGAAAACGCCTTTGTCGGTTGCGACATGAACTGTTGCGTCGGCAAAGACGATTTGATTGAAGTGCTCAACAGATAGTGGTAGGTTTGATGTAACGTCGTTCCAATTATCACCACCATCGAGTGAGTGGCAAAGATGTCCATCCCGCTTACCGACATATACCGTTTCACCCAATGTAGCAAGTTTAAAACCTCGGCACATGTTTTCACGTGTGAGTTCGCAGATTTCTTCTACGCCTGTATCCGACCATCTTGTGTCCCCGGGTTTCCATCGGAAGAGCTTATAATTGTATTCCATGTAGTAGGTTTTGCCACTCACGGCGAAGTTGCCGTACAAACCTTCCAACATCAAGTCGTAAGTTAGTTGCTGATCGCCTTGTCCCAACAGTTTTAAAAAGCATTCTGCACCAAATTTTGGATTCTCCCGGATTATCTGGGTTGATAAAGGTTCAACATCAGCGTCAGGATCTGAAGAGAAGGAAAAGAAAATTTGTTCCCCTTGTCCAGGTAACTGTTCGGAATCGAAGGGAAATGTTGCTTTTCCAAACCCATGCCACATGAGTCTTCCCGAATCTCGAGAAGGAGGTGCAGTTCCCTCAATAGGAAATAGGCGATCCTCCTCTCCAATAGCTACTAAGCAATTTTGATCGGGAACGAAACGATAGTAAGCCGTCTCACAATTACGTCGAATTGCTTTTGCATACAGAACACCACCGGCTTCAGAAATCTGGACAATTCGCGGCGTATATTCCTGACTTTTCACTTTGGCATTATACGCTGGCACTTCCGAAATAGACTTTAGTATTTTGATGCCAACAGTAGCCCACGAATGCCCCGCGTCTGTGGATTTGACAACACTCCCCGCAACTGTCGCATAGAGTGTTTTTGGCATTTTTGAATCTGGATTCGCTTTGAGGCTGACTAAGTTATCCACACGGCACTCAAACCTTGTATTGAATCGGTACCAGGTTTCACCGCCATCCGTTGAACGATGAATTCCAGTGATCCCACCCGTATAAAACGTATTTTCGTCTAAAGCTACACCACAGTTCACGCTAAACTGCATAGGTGTAATACCGGAAAATTCTGCAGATTTCCAAGTGTTTCCACAATCAATTGAGCGAGCAACAACTCCCTCTTCTCCACCTATCAATATGAGTGTTTTTCCAAAGGCAAGCAGTTTTATCTGTGGCAATGTACTCATTAGGTTCTGCGCATCCGTAGGTGTTATATCCGTCCAAGAATCGCCACCATCGGTTGACCGAAAGATCCACCATGAATCCTTACTAATATCACACAAATTATGATAATTTTCTGAAAGCGTTCCGTTCCCTTCCTTAATATTTACCTCTACCGCGATATAGATATGGTCTTCAGAGTCTGCTAAAGAACATACCCTCACAATATTGTCCACCGGCAACTGTAGATGTTCCCAAGTCTCCGCGTTAAGACGGTAGACTCCGAAAGAGGTACCAGCAAATAAGGTGTCTTGGCTCACTCGTAGGGCGCGAATTCCGTCTTGCTCTATCAACCGGTTATCTAAACCATCATTGAGATTTACCCAAGAATTTCCAGCGTCGTCAGACCGAAAAATACCATTATTAAGGCTGAGGTAAAAGGCATCTTCTGTAATCAGCAATTCCGTCACATGTCCTTTTGGGCAAGGCGCGATAGAATCCCAAGTTTTACCGCTATCAGTTGATGCAAACAATTCATCGGATCGGATAATATAGAGCGTTCCGTTATGTTCAACAATAGGAATGTAGCCCTCGATCTTTTGACGTAGAAAATCTGTGTTAACAAGTTGCCATTCATTTTCATCCATTGGTAACTTATAAATATCCTCATAACCCATCACTGCGTAGAGGATATTATCCGAAGTTTTCGTTAAGGTGCCTACTGAAGCCGCTACACCCGGTTCATTCATCTGAATCCACTTCATGATGTCCTCCATGAGATCGTCCGACACTTGGAAATCGCCCAAGGCATCGCGAACCATAGGGGCTTCTTTCTTCAATCGCTTTCGGGCGCGATGGAGTCGGCTCTTGACGGTATTCGGCGACATCTCCAGAAAGTCGCCGATTTCTTCACAACTCATCTCACTCAGGTAGTGAAGTGCTACCACTGTTCGTTCACGTCCGGTGAGTTTTTGCAGGAGGTATTCGACGACTTCACGTTGCTTTTCCGTCGCGATATTTTCATTCTGTTCTGCCATATATTGGGTATAGAAAAGTGCCTCTACTTCTGCCGTACTCATCGCCTCCAAGGATTGCATCGGGATTCTTTTTTCACCGAGCCATGTGAGGAAGCGACGAGTGGCAATCATATAAAGCCAACTAGAAAATCTGTTTGGATCTCTCAACGTGCCGAGTTTTTCGTAAGCCCTGAGAAAGGTATCCTGCGTAATCTCTTCAGCGACGTGATAGTCCCTTACTCTTTGCCATACAAAGGCGTGTATCTGTTTTTCGTATTTTTTTACGAGAGCCGTGAAGGCGTTCTCGTCGCCCGCCAAGATACGTTCAATCCATTTCATATCGTCGTTTTTCATCATGTATCCTCCCGTCAATAACATTGGCTTATGACACGTGACACATATTAAGGGAGAGCGGGTTGCAAATTCGTAATTTTTTCCTAAATGTCTTGAAAATCTCTCAACATCGTGTGCTACCATCAATATGTCAATTAGATTTCAGTTACTAAAGAGAGCAGTTTTCAGCAAAAGGTTTAACAGATTTCTGGGGATATAAGGGTGCGAAAGAGATTTAGTGTGAAACTGCGAATCGAATATAGGAATCTGCTCTCTCAAAATCTTTAGGGGTATTGATATTGAAAAATGACATGCCTGCTGGATCAAACTTATGCCAAACTTCAGGTGAAACGCGCTGTACAGATGCGTACTCTGTCAGGGCGTGAACGCGCAGGTCGGATTCTTGTATCATCTGCTCTATGATAGGCAGACACCGTTTGGCATAGGCAGCACACAACGTTTGGAGGGTTTCCTGTCCGTCGTGGGAGGGATTTGTAACCCCGATGTCCTTGTCAGGGCAGCCGGGAGTCTCCTTATAAGTATAAGGCATCACCGCATCGTATTCATCCAAAACGGAAACAAGATAGACAAGCAGTTTCGGTTCTAAAAACGGACTATCGCACGCAACACAGAGTACGGTATTATATGAAGCATGCGTCAAACCGGTATAGATACCGCCCAACGCGCCAGTATCTGGAATAATATCACTGTGCATCGGCACACCGAGGTGTGCATATTCAGTGGGTGTGTTCGTGATAAGGAGGAGTTCGTCCGTGACGCGGCGCATACGGTGGATAACATGCCCGATGAGTGAATCGTCGCCAAGCTGCAGCAGTGCCTTGTTTTTTTTCATCCGACGACTCTTACCGCCCGCGAGGATAACGCCCGTGACTGATGGTGTTTTTTTATGCGCGTTCAATGACATCACTAATTAACTCACCTACCTGTTGTAGGCTCTCCACATTGAGCAAGTCGCTTGTATCCCGTTTTGAGTGGATTCTTAAAGCTGCACTACCTACATTTCCCGCCGTTAACGTAACCGTTTCAAACCCGCGACTTGCAATCGGAATGCTGTCTAACCCAACACCGATGGGTAGGTAACGTTCCGAAACCCGTATACCGAGAGATTCACCCGATACACGAAACATTTCCATTAATGCATTTGTTGTTCGGACAGGTGGAATCCCATAGCGTGTAATGAGGTTAACCCCGTCTCCAGCGCCAAGTCCATCCAAATTGATAACATAGGTGGAATTTCGATTATATTTCTGAGCAGTTCCTTGAATATAGCGTAATGCCCCACACATACCATATTCTTCCGCGCCAGTAGCGAGGAATGTAACGCGTCTTTTTTCGCCACGTGCCGTCACCACGCGTGCGACTTCAAGCATAACACCAACACCAGAGGCATTATCAAATCCGCCAGGGGAGCGGTTCTGCGTTAAATTAATTTGCAAAAGCAGCAGACAAACCGTGGTCGTTCCAGCGAGACCCCAGACAATGTAATCGGGTAACCAAGCAGCGATGGCGACCTTAATCACCATTACAACTGTCAAGGCAATAAGCCCGACAATTGCTATACCGTAAGCAGCTGCACGCACAGCAATCGGCAATACCTGTGACTTGGAATCGTAATGTGAAACGAACAAAAAGGCTCGGGTATTATCATCTTGTTTTACGCCATTTGTTGCCACAATGTTTTCTGAGTAATACCTTTTGCCGACATCATATAACGCTTCAAACCGTCGCTGCCATTGTGTAAAAAATAACGCCACAGCAAGACTAAATAGACACGCAAAACATATAGGTATCGGAAACCGTTCACCGAGCCATGGTACAGAGAGAACTATTGGAACGAAAAGACTACAGAGCAAACGAGGGAACACTTCCGCAGGGAATTTTGTAAAGGAAAAAGACGCTCGCGAAACATTGAACCCCAATGCCGTGAATTGCTGAACGATGTAGTCTTGCGCTTTTGTCTCACCCGCGCTGCCTACCAGTCTCGGAAAAGCGAGTTGTTTGATGTGATGGTAGGCACGCTTTGCACAATAAGTTAGATTGGTATCCATCCTAATTTGCTCAATCCGTCCCAAGTTCTGATCGGAACCGCCTCGCTAAACGTCCACTGAGTGTTCTGGCGATTTCGCGTTCTGACTGAGCAATGTTGTGGAGTTCCGATGGATCGTTTTCTAAATCGTATAACTCCGTTACATCGCTGTAGTTTTCGATGAGTTTATGTGTTGCCGTACGGATACATCGGAAGTTTCGGAGGGCACTTACCGTCTCAGTGCGGTGGGTTTCGGTTTCACCGCGAAGCACAGGCACAATAGACTTCGCGTCAATACGCGGTAATACAGGCACATCCGCTAACTCGCATATCGTCGGATTCAGATCGATCAGTTCAACCAAACCATTTGAAATTTGGTCGCCTGCAATGCCAGGTCCAGCAACAATGAGCGGTACCCTGAGAGACGCTTCATAGGCAACACTCTTGGTATAAAGCCCGTGGTCCCCGAGCATTTCGCCATGGTCACTTGAATAAATAATATAGGTATTGTCGAGCATTCCGCGTTCTTCAAGGGCACGGAGCATTTCCCCGATTTGAGCATCAATCAGTTCCGTCGCAGCGCAGTACTGTTGCCGTGTTACAGCAATTTCCTTAGCACTCACATCAACGACGCGTCGTTTAACCCATTCAGGTTTTCCGTCCATATCATCAACGATAGCAGCAGGCATCTCGGCATTCCGATACTTATCGCCATACTCTGTAGGTGGATCAAACGGATCATGCGGTCCGACGAAACTGACGAACAGATGCCACGGAAAGTCATCGGGGATGTTCTCAATAAATTCAGTTGATCGCCTGCCGATATAGGTATCGGCGAAATCTTCTGTTGAGAGAACAGAATCGTGAGAACCCTCTTTAATCCAACCTCCGCTACTGCGTTTCTGATAATCTTCGTGGAACGCCTTGAGCATTCCTTTCTCTTCAAGGTAGTGGGTATAAGGACCGATAGGTGTAGGTGAACTTCCGGCATGCATTTTGCCTTCACACTCTTCAGGATGTGTAAAACCCCAACTGTAGGTGCGCGGACGATCGCCATAGCGTCCGTTATAGCCATCGGGCTTGGCAAGGTCAAGCTTCCCGACACACCCAACGCGATAGCCGTGGTCGCGAAGCTGCTGATAGTAGGTCGGTACGGTGGCGGGTAGGAAACTTCCGTTGTCTACTGCTCCTACCCGCGAAGGTTGCAACCCGGATGCAAGCGCAATACGCGACGGTGCACAGACTGGTGCATTGACGGTGCAGTTTGGAAAACTCACACCCGCTTCTGCTAAGCGTCGTAAGTTTGGGGTATTGAGAGCAGTCGGAGCATTTTCGACAGTTTCCAGATAATCGTATCGGTGCTGATCGGACATGATAAAAAGAACATTAGGTCTGTCAGTCTTTCGAGTCATCTTAGATATCCTATATCTGCGCTTAGTCGTATGTTAGTAGGCGTTTCACAATGTATAATGGTACATAAATGTCTTTCAACTTCACGATCATTGTAAAGCGTAGCACCCGAATTTTCAACCAAAAAAGTACCGCTAAAAATATGGGTAACCTTCTTGCCAAAATTTGCGGAGTACGCTATTATGTGTTCACAATTATTAAAAAGGAGATCCACATGGCAGTTTTTTTACATACACGCGTGCGCGTCAGCGACCTTGACGGTTCCATCAATTGGTATTGCGACCACTTGGGATTTAAAGTCCTCAGTCGGAGCGATAAATCCCCAGCAGGTAACCAAATCGTACATCTCGAACTCCCTGGCAATGCGCACACATTGGAGTTAACCTATTCCCCTGATTTTGAGCTTCAAGTTCAAGAGGATCTGATGCACTTTGCCATCGGTGTCCCGGACATCGTTGAATTTTGCGATGGATTAGAGAAAGCAGGGCTGGAAATTTGGCCCGATGAATGGCGGAAACAATTCACATCGGGTGCAATGAAAATGGCATTCATCACCGACCCAGACGGCTATGAAGTCGAGATTTTAGAACGTGCCGACACCTCTGGTGATCCGCTCGATGTACTCGATGAATCTTAGGCGTAGGGCCAAAACTGATTCCACGCTGTCAGCCAATCTTTTCCTCGACTTTCAACGGTGACAGGACCTGTTATTTCAACGCCTGTTCGTCCTTTGAAGTCTGCAAGTTTGTCAACGCTTGAGAGTTCAATTTTAATTGTTGTTGGGGCATCAGGGACATAAGGTTTCACCCGAGTTAAATTTGTGAGCGCGTCTCTTGCTGCGTCTTCAATCAATTGGCGGGCACGTACCGGCGGAAGTTGTCGCGCACTATATCGACTGAGTCCTTTCTTTACAGCGACTGTGAGCAGCGCATCGCCGAGAAGTTCTTTGGCTTCTCGGCAGACTGCCACGTCGCCTGTAACCAGCGCGACAGGAACGTCATAAGCGCCGTTAAGCGCAGCGTTCACACCGGTTTCACCTACCAAATCGTCGTTGAACCAAAGGTTTCGGTACTGCACACTGGAAATCGTATGGCATAACACACCATCAGGTGTGCCATTGCGGGCATGCATACCGATGAGTAAACACGCATCACAACCGCCCTTCCACATATCTTCAAAGCGTCCCCACCCATGATGTGCCACCCACTCACAGTCCGGATGAATTTTATCAGGTATGAGTGAATTAAAAGTCCAGCCTTGTCCTGCGCCATGGCAGTCCACAACGACAATCTCTTTCGCACCAGCCGCTTTCGCACCGCGCACCGCTGCGTTAATCTCTTCCGTGTAGAGATGTCTTCCTTCTTCAAACATCGCAGCACCACCGTTCACCTGCTCCCATACGACGATGCCGCTGACACCTTCCATATCCGACATGATGAGTACTCGCATTTTCTATTTCCTTTCCATTGGATTCAAGATGTTTTCACTAAAAGTATAAACCGCATATCTTTAAAAGGCAAGCGGCAAATCAGAAGTATCCTAACATCACCAAATGAATGTTTGACATACACTTCCTATTGTGATATAATTTTGCTTATTGAAAATATGAACCTGAAAGAAAACCCACTGATAAACATTTAATTTCGCTAATATGGATACAATAAAAACAGAAATCTGCAATATTATAGAAAGGGCAATCCACGCTGCCGTTGAAGCAGGAGAGATCACTATATCCGAAGTGCCAAAGATCCCGTTCTCACCGACAAAAACGCCTGAACACGGGGATATTGCCACCCCAATCGCACTCGGGCTCGCGAAACAGGCAAAAATGGCACCGCGCAATATAGCCGAGATAATTGTCACACACATCAATCTTGATGCCCATCCAACCATTCGTCAAATCGACATCGCGGGTGCAGGCTTCATCAATATTCACCTTTCCGATAATTGGCTCTATGATACCCTCCAGACGATCGTTGAGATGCAGGCGGCGTACGGCACCTGCAACAAAGGAGAAGGAAAACCGCTCCAGATTGAGTTTGTCAGTGCCAATCCTACGGGACCCCTTAACATCGTCAGCGGTCGTGCTGCTGCCGTCGGTGATACCCTTGTTAATCTCCTCAATGCTATAGGCTATGACGCTATACGCGAATTCTATGTTAACGACGCTGGTGGACAAGTCGAACGTCTCGGTGAATCGATAGATGTCCGCTACCGACAAGCACTCGGTGAAGAAGATTTGGAAATTCCAGAAGGTGGTTATCAAGGCGAATATCTCATGGAGTTCGCCCAAACGATTGCTGACACGGAAGGTGATGTCTATCTTCAACTTGAGACAGAAGAACGGGTGGCAGCTTTTCGCGACAAAGGCATTGCCTACATCTTGGCGCAACAAAAGAGATCTTTAGAACGTTTCGGCGTTAATTTCGATGTCTGGTCAAGCGAAAAAGCGATTCGAGAAAGTGGAAAGCCAGAGGAAATTATTGAACTGTTCCGAGAGAAGGCGTATCTCTACGAGGCGGAAGGTGCGACATGGTTTCGGATGACGGATTTTGGCGATGACAAAGATTGCGTTGTTATACGGAGCAACGGTGAATACACTTACTTTGTGCCAGACGCTGCTTATCATCGCGATAAATTCGATAGGGGATTCACGACAGTCATTGATCTGCTCGGACCGGATCATCAAGGACATATTACCCGCCTCAAAAACTTTGTGAAAGCCCTCGGTCTACCTGATGACTGGCTTGAAATCTCTATCATTCAACAGGTCAATCTCGTTGACGCAGAAGGCAAACGGGAAGACATGTCGAAACGCAGCGGACATTTTCTCACCCTCGACGCGCTAATTGACGAACTCGCCGAGACTGTCGGTGAGCAATTTGCTGTAGATGTCGCTCGCTATTTCTTCCTTATGCGTGCTAACAACACCCATCTCGATTTCAACATGGCATTGGCAGTTACGCACGCCAGCGAAAATCCGGTCTTCTATATTCAATATGCGCATGCCCGGTGCTGCAGCATTTTTGAGCAGGGAGATGAACAAGGAATTACACCGAAGTCCATTGAAGCAGTCTCTCTACAACAACTCACAGAACCGATGGAACACGAATTGATCCGGAAATTAGCCGACTTCCCATCAGTTGTGCTTCTGAGCGCAGAGGCACGGGAAGCGCATCGCATTGTGCATTACTTACACGAACTCGGAGGAATTTTTCATCCCTACTACAACCAACACCGGGTCCTTGATCCGGCAGACATGGAAAAAACATACGCACGCCTCATTTTGATACAGAGCGTGCAATGCGTGTTGAAAAATGGGCTAACGCTTTTAGGCATTTCCGCACCCACCTCTATGTAGTTGGCTGTCAGCGGTCAGCAGTCGGAAACTATCAGCAAAGAGGTGTTTTTGAACAATTCACTGAAACTTGGAGTATCGAGTATCATAGCACCCATAGAACGTCTGCCACAACGCTCGTGTGACTTCTGAGGGACCCTGATGGCTGATGGCTGATAGCCGACAGTCAATGACAATAGGAAATAATATGACAACAGATTACAGAAAAACCGACAAGGCGCATGTATGGCATCCCTTATTTCAGCATCAACGTCTTGAGGAAACAGCGTTAACCGTTTTTGAATCAGCGGATGGAACAACCCTTGTAGATGCAGAAGGCAACGAGTACTTAGATGCGTATTCAGCACTCTGGAATGTCAACGTCGGTTACGGAAGGCAGGAGATTGCAGACGCAGTCTATGCGCAGATACAAAAATTGCCTTACTATCCACACTCGCAAATTAACGTTCCTGCCACAGTATTAGCGGAGCAGCTCGCAGCGTGTCTTCCGGGTGATTTGAACCATGTCTATTTTTGCAACAGCGGTTCAGAGGCGAATGAAACCGCTATAAAAATCGCACGGCAGTATGGCAGGCAAATGTATCCGGGTGAGAATCGCTACAAGATTATCAGTCGATACCGTGGATACCATGGGTTTACGTATGGTGCTATGTCGGCAACAGGACAAGCACGCAGGCGAAAAGCTTTTGAACCCCTCGTTCCTGGATTTCCGCATGCACATCCGCCTTACTGCTATCGATGTCCTCTCGGTTTAGATCCTGCCTCGTGCAGCATCGCATGCGCTGACGAAATCGAACGGATAATCCAATGGGAGGGACCTGAAACTGTGATTGGTGTTATCGCGGAACCGATTATCGGTGGCGGCGGTGTGATTGTTCCACCAGACGAATATTTCCCGAAACTCAGGCAGATTTGTGACGATTACGGGTTGCTCCTTATTCTTGATGAAGTGATTACTGGATTTGGACGCACTGGAAAGATGTTCGCATGTGAACATTGGGATGTCCAACCCGATCTTATTACGTTGGCAAAGGGGCTGACAAGCGGTTATCTGCCACTGGGAGCATGTGTCGCCTCAACGGCAGTCTTCAACACATTCCTCGGTGAAACCAGTGAAAACAGAGAGTTCGCGCAGGTTTGTACCTATGGTGGACATCCCGTGGCGTGTGCCGCTGGTGTGGCGAACCTCGAAATCCTCCAAAAGGAGCGTCTCTGGGAAAATTCGGAGAAGGTAGGCGCGCATCTACTCTCAAAGTTAGAAACGCTGCGTGACTTTCCTATAGTCGGAGATATCCGCGGCAAAGGATTGATGCTCGCTGTGGAATTTGTCCAAGCCGATGGCACGCATCTGGACACAGATACAACCAATCGAATCATTGGACAGTTACGAGAAAAAGGGATCATCGTCGGGAAAATCGGACACGCTGTCGACGAACCAGAAAATATCATTTACATTGCACCGCCCCTGATTCTCACAGAAGCAGAGGCGGACAGAATTTTTGAAACGTTACGTCAAGTACTTGTCCAACAGGAGCTTTAACTCGTGCCGCTTCGCTGTCGGTATCTTATTGGGGTGGGTAGCAAGTGCGTATTGAAGGGCAGTTGAATAGGGACAACTCCGTTCTTCCTCTGGAATTTTGGCGACAGCACTTCGCACGATCTTTTTAGATGTCTCTACATTAGCACGGACATTTTCAAGAATCATCTCGGTTGTCACGTTATCGTGTTCAGGGTGCCAGCAATCATAGTCAGTAGAACATGCGAGGACAGCATAACAGATTTCTGCCTCACGGGCAAGTTTCGCTTCGGGTGCTGCGGTCATTCCGATAATATCAAATCCGAAGGATCGATATACGTTCGATTCCGCCTGTGTTGAAAATGCCGGTCCCTCCATACAGATGTAGGTGCCACCATTATGAGCCGTTGCACCGACATCAATTGCAGCAGTGTATAAAAAGCCGCTCAGAACTGAACAGAAGGGGTGTGCGAGACTGATGTGTGCGGCGATACCGTCGCCGAAAAATGTTGATTTCCGATCCTTTGTGTGGTCATAGAGCTGATCTGGTACAACAAAATGGCGGGGTTCAATATCTTGTCGTAGGCTTCCGACGGCACTGACAGCAATGAGCCATTCTACGTCTAATGATTTTAAGGCGTAAATATTAGCGCGAACATTAATCTCAGAAGGAAGAATTCGGTGGCCAACGCCGTGCCGCGGTAAAAAAACAACGGGCTTCCCATCGAGGTTACCCAAAATAAGAGCATCGCTCGGTTTTCCGAACGGGGTTTCGACTTCGATTTTTTCGATATCTGTTAAGCCTTCCATCTGATAAAAACCGCTGCCGCCAATAATTCCGATACGCATTTTTTGTCCTTTCACAAAACGCGAATAGTTAGTTATCGGTCATCAGTCGTCAGTTGCCAGTGCTTGGCAAGAACCGAAGAACTGATGAATGGATCCCTGTATTTCGCTAAGTCACTGAAAACCGATAACTGACCTTTATTTTTTTTGACAACTGATAACTGACGACTTTAACCATTAACTCGTCTTCTACATTTTTCAGAGGCACGCGTTGATGGTCAAAACTATTCAATATGGCACTATTGCACTGTGGTAATTTAACACTTGAAGGAAAATCCAGTTCCGCTGTTGCGACTTACGTTCGAGTAAAGGAACTGGACCTCGTTTTCGATTTAGGTAGATGCCCGATGAATTTTATCGGCATCGGCAATGTTTTCATTTCCCATTTCCATCTCGATCACTACTTCGGGTTGCCTATCTATATCAGTCAACGCTGGCTTTCTGGGATACCGCCGGGAAACATCTATGTTCCGTGGAGCGGTTCCAAACAACTGATGCACATTCTTGACAGAATCGCTGCATTGGATACTGGCAGAAGTTGGGCATACCAAATCACGCCGGTTCGGATAGGCGACGCGATTCCATTTCGGCAAAATTTAGTGGCACACATTTTGCCAAGCGACCACAGTGTCCCAGCTGTCTCGTATTTGGTTTGTGAGGTACGCAAGAAACTGAAACCAGAATTTCAGCATTTGTCAGGACGGGACATCGCCGAACTGAAAAAATCAGGGGTCGAGATAACAACAGAAGTGCAATTGCCCTTAATCGCTTACTTAGGAGATACGCGGAGCATCCCAGTTGATGCGCATCCGCTACTTAAGCAGTGCAAAGTCCTAATTTGTGAGTGCACATTTATCCTGCCGGAGCATCGGGTACGTGCGAAACGGACAATGCATCTACACCTTGAGATGTTACCCTCAATTTTGGCAGATATTGAGAGCGAACATATCGTTCTCACGCACTTCTCCCGCCGTTATACGCCAGAACTTATCCGACAAAAGGTGTTCAGCCACTTACCGCCGGAAGAACGTTCCCGAGTTCAATTATTTATTTAAACTCGGTCCCTGCTTGTTTCATGTAGAGATGTGTTGTCAGGAGTGCCCAAATCGGTGCTAATATCGCGTGTATTAGTGTGTTGATGGCAACCATCGTTCCGATTGCCCAAATAGGTGCGCTTTCCAAGGTTATTTTTACCATACCTCCGAAAAAGAGCCCAAGGAATTTTCCAGATTGCAACACCTCGCGCAGCGGTGCAAATTCGGGTGAAATGACAGAAAATAGCAGCAGCGTTAAACCGAGAACCGCCGTGGTAAACACCATTGTCACCAAGGCAAGTAGTAGGTACATACCGAAAAACTGTCCCCATTTCCCTCGCACGAGTTCACTGCTGCGACGAAGGGCAGCAATTGCTGATAGATTCTCAATAATGATTCCTTGATTGTAGAGACTCCATTTTACCATAAAATAAGCGATCGGAACACCGGGAATCAATACAAACAGGAAAATTGGCGTAAGCGGTCCAATTGATGCCTCATCTACCAGAAACAGAAGCAGAAAAGCAAGCAAACTGGTACCCACTACGAGTGCCACTAACAAAATACCCCCACCTAAAATAGTCCAGATTTTACGGAGTGTATGCTTCCAAACCTCACCGAAAGTAACGGCTCCACCGCGATATTGATGAACTATGATAAAAGCGAGAGGGCACATTGCCAACCATAGAAAACCGATATGAAAAGAAGAGGCACTGAAACCTACTGCTGAAGTTACACCCGTTGGTTCCCGCACAGACTGAGAGGTACCACTCGAACTGTCAAAGACTGATAAGGTCCGCGCACTGACTCCCTGTGTTGTACTAAAAGTCCATTGCGCCTCCGGAATTCCCAATTTGAAAAACAGGAACAGAGCGATATTAAATAGAAAACTGAAAGCGATCACCGGTAACATTACGCGCCAGAATAGACCGAAATCGTTTCGATACCCTCTGAATATCGTTGTTATAAGTCCAGGCTGCTCGGGCAGCGCGGCTGCGTCCCTTGTATTATTCAATACACTTTGCATAGTTTCAGTGTAACTTTATATTTCGGAATATGGGTTTTTGTGAACTACCATCCAATCCAACACCTTTTCCCACGCGCGCTTTCACCCACGCCGGATTGCCAATAACTTCTCCATCATGTTTGCCTGCGCTGTCAGTAGTGTCGCCGTCGAGGGGTTAATAGTTAATCAGTCCGTCTTGGAAATCAGCGGCACTGGGAACACTGAACAACATAACCAAACAAAATGAAAAAAGGACGCAGCAAAACACTGGTCCAAAACAACAATCAGATGGCGTTCTGATTTCAAACCATCCTTATAAAAACACGATGTCGGGTTGTGTTTGTAGAGGCGAGTCTCCATGTTCGGAGATCTCGCCCTACAGCACACGACCGATATCACTCTTCTATTAAAGCGGCGTAGAGAAACTGAAGTATAGGAAAGCAGTTTCCCTAAAATTGAAATTAGCTGCCCATGCCGGGATGAGAACTGGCATCCTGGTCGGACGTTCCGGCTTCCTGTTCCTCGTAGAACTTGTAGCCATCTTCATCTTGATCAAGTTCATACTGGCGCACAATCTGCTCTGCTTCACGAAGGTAGGGTGTATCGCCCTTTGTAATGCTCATATAGGCTTTGAACATTTCATAAGCAGAACCGAATTCACGGATGGAACGATAGCAAACCGCCTGTTGGTAAACGGCTTCGTTTCGCCATACAGATTCGGGTGCGTTTTCAAACAGATTCTCATATGCCTCAATCGCACGTTCGTAATCACCATTTTGCTGATAGAGGGTGCCCGTACGATACAGGGCATCTGCAGCGGCGAACTTCTTATGTGATAGATCCCTCGCCAGCGTCTTGTAGGCATTAATAGCACGGGGGAAATTACGAAGTTTCTCCCAGTTACCCGCAATCTGCTGGAAATTCTGAACGACTTGATCGCTATATCCCATTACCCACATATCGGCGGGGGTAATTTTTCGTCCAGTCCTTTGATATTCCACCGCTTTCTTATTGCGGAACTTATCAATCTCATCCATCAGAAACTTAATCTCTGTCAGGATTTCATTAGTCTGCTTCAGGAGCGTTCCAGCCTGTGAAGCTTCGTAAGAATCTGGAAACTTTGAAGTGACGTTGAGATAGGCGGGCCACCCGCCGAGATAGTCGTACAGGGTATAAAAATAGACGTTACCCACTTGGAACTGCGCCTGCGATGCCTTAGCGTGCTCCGGAAATTCCTCGACCATTCGCTCGTAATTACGGATGGCTTCGGTATAATTCTCTAAACCTTCATAAGCACGGGCGACCTCATAAAGTGCCTCCGCGGCGATATTAAAGGTCTCATCTGTAGGCGAATTATCGTAAATCGCTTTATAGTTTTGGTATTCAGCCCGCTTTGTCTTAATGATCTCGCGATTTCTCCGGATATTCGCCGTACCTCTTTTTGCTTCACTTGCGTAATAACCCGTGGGGTCTAATGCAACAATGGCTTGATAATGCTCATTTGCTTTATCCCAATCGTAACGTCGCTTATAGATTTTGGCAATCTGGAAATGTGCTCGCTGTGCCCATTTCCCTTTCGTATCGCGTTCAATGACCTCTGTATAGAGTGCTATCGCTTTATCGTAAAGCTCCTGCTTTCTCTGGCGATTCTTCTCCATCCTTTCGGGGTCGTCGTCGCGTACGTCCATAGTTTCTGCCTCGTCAAACGCACTGTCGGCATTCTGGAGTTTAGCACCGAGAGGAACAATGCTAATGCCGCCTTGTCCAGCGCACCCAATGATCGTCATTGCGGAAAAAACGAGGGCAAGCATGAGAAGATGGGCTCGATCTATTCGGAGACCAAAGCCGTATGTGAAACGGTTCATCGTGAGTCCTCCTTAAGGAAATAGTAATGTGCCGGTATATTTTCAGCCAGAAAAGTCTAACTAACCGGCTTCCGTTCATCGTTCTAAACATTATACTAAATTTGCAAAAAATGTCAATCCTTTTTTTCATTTTTTGAAAATCGAAAAAAATAAGGACACGACAACTGGATTTACGGTGTCCCTTATCAACAACTTCCAAAGACAATAAATATACATCGCTATCCGAAAAATTGCTTCTACAGTAATAAAACAGGAAAGACTTGACAAACATCTGCAGATATGTGAAAATTGGACTTACATAAAACGATTGGTATTCCAATCGCTGAATGACTTACGTAATACAGACTTGCAGTGTGCAAATTAACAATAGCAAGGAGGGAAACATGGCGAATTCCGATTACAAAATTGGTGTCGTAGGCGTAGGCAGAATGGGCGCGAACATCGCCCGACATCTCAATGATGAAGGGTTTGATGTCACTGTTGTGTATGATGTCGCCAGCGAACGTGCAGAAGAACTCGCAACAGAAATCGGGGCAACAGCAGCGGCAGAACTCTCGAAAATTACAGCACTCGCAGACTATATCATTACCGTGGTTACGGACGACGCGGCGATGCGGACTATTTTTTCCGAGGATGCAGATGATAGTCTTCTCCAAGGCGCATCGGGCAAAGTGTTTATTAACTGTGCGACGATCAGTCCGCAGGTCCATGTGGATATAGAACAACTCGCAGCAAAACATGGCGCAGAGAGTCTCGAGGGGTGTATGGCGAGCAGCATCACACAAGCACGCGAAGGCACGCTCTACCTCATGTGCGGCGGTAAACAGGAAACATTCGACAAAACACGTCCAATTCTTGATTCAATGAGTATTTCCCTGCGTTACATCGGTGAAGCCGGTCAAGCAGCACAGGTAAAAGCACTCGTCAATATGGTGATGAACATCAATACGGCAGGGCTTGCCGAAGGACTCGGCTTAGGTGCAGCACTCGGATTGGATTTAGCGATGCTACAAGAAGTCTTTGCACAAACAGGGGCAAACTCCCGGGTCTTAGAAACCGATGGAGAAGACATGGAAGCGCGCGATCACGAATGTTATTTCTCCGCTGCCCATGCATCTAAAGATTCGGGTATCGCACTCGACTTGGCAGATGACGCAGGGATTTCTCTCCCACTCGCGCAGGCAACGAAAGCGCAATACGACCGGATGATTGAACTCGGACTCGGGGACCTGGATAAGTCCGGTGTTGCTGAGCTCACTTTCCCCGGACGAGGAGAAAACAGTTAAGTTATGCTCAAAGGCGTAATTCTTGCAGGCGGACACGGGACCCGTTTGTATCCACTCACAAAAGTCACCAGTAAGCACCTTCTGCCCGTAGGCAATGAACCGATGGTGTTTCATAGTGTCAAGCAGCTCACAACGGCAGGGATTACCGATGTTCTTATCGTGACGAATCCGCAATATGTCGGCGACTTCGTGAAAGCGTTAGGGAGTGGAAAAGATTTCGGATGCGAATTTACGTATCGGGTGCAAGAGGAAGCCAGAGGTATCGCACACGCACTTGCACTGGCTGAAGGATTCACCAGCGGCGGCAGAATTGCTGTTTTGTTGGGAGACAACATCTTTGAAACCTCGATTCAGCAAGCCGTTAACGACTTCCACGCACAACAGCAGGGGGCACGGGTATTGCTCAAACAGGTGTCGGATCCAGAACGCTACGGCGTGGCGACGCTGAATGAGAAGCATATCGTTGCGATAGAAGAGAAACCGAAGCATCCGAAAAGCGATTATGCTGTGGTCGGTGCTTATTTCTACGATGCGTCTGTGTTCGACATCATTCGCACGGTTGAACCTTCAGCACGCGGGGAATACGAGATAACCTCAGTTAACAACGCCTATATTCAGCGTGGAGAACTTGAATACAGTCTTATCCGGGGAAAATGGACTGATGCCGGAACTTTCGATTCGCTCATCGAAGCGCATCAGATTCTGCTGAATTCCTCGGATTGGCAGAGAGGATAGTCATCAGTTATCGGTTAACAGTTTTCAGTTAAATGCGGGTTGGTTGGACGAGATCCCTCTTTAACTGCTAACTGACAACTGAACGGGTTGCGTAGCAACCCACACCGACAACTATTAAAATGGACGAAAAACCGATTCTATCCATCGTGGTTCCCGTCTACAACGAAGAAGAGAACGTTCGCTTGTTGTTTGAGAAAATCCAAGCGGTATGTGAAACAATTGATGATACTTATGAAGTGTTGTTTGTAGACGACGGAAGCCGCGATGAGACCTTCGCTGTGCTTTCGGAATTGAGCGAACAGAACCCGCAGCTGCGGGTTGTTCGATTCCGAAAGAATGCCGGGCAGACAGCAGCGATGGCAGCAGGATTTGAATTCGCGCAAGGGCAGCGAATTATCAGTATGGACGGCGATTTGCAAAACGATCCAGCCGACATTCCGAAGCTCCTCGAAAAACTTGATGAAGGCTACGACTTGGTGTGCGGATGGCGGAAAGAACGACAGGATAAATTTCTGACACGGCGTGTCCCGTCTATCGTCGCAAATTGGATAATCGGCAAGGTAACGGGAGTCCCTATCCACGACAATGGATGCTCACTCAAAGCGTACCGGGCATCCGTGATTAAAGAGATACCGTTCTATGGGGAGATGCACCGATTTATCCCTGCGATGTCTACAGTGGTCGGCGCGCGCATCGCTGAAATGGTTGTCACACACCATCCGCGACGGTTTGGAGAAAGTAAGTACGGGCTTGGCAGAGTATGGCGGGTGATGCTGGACATTATCGCCTTCAAGTTTATTATCACTGTCTTTGCCTCGCATTCTAATCCGCAAAAACCGTCGCTATGGCATCGGTTGGCAAACGTTCTTTTTAATCCGAATCAGAGAGCATTTCGCGCCGCTGCGCTCCTAAGCCTTCCTTGTTTCGTTTTAGGACGTGTTCTGTTCAGAAGTGCCAACACTGCAGCTTTTAGCTGCTTCGGCTTAGGAATAGTTTTACTAATATTTGGATGGATAGCTGAAAACAAAATCCAACGTGCTAAGAAAAAGGCATCTACGTTAGACAGACTCGCACGTTTCTTTATTTTTCGATGTAAGCGGAGACCCATTCGATTTTTTGGACCCATCGGTGTGGCGTTGTTCATGTTCGGTGGGATTCTCTCAATCGCACCTCTCAACACTCTTTTGCTGAAGGTTTTGAATGTTGGATCATCGCACCTGAGTGCTATCTTCATCACCAGCGGAATTTTAGTATTCTGCACTGGCTTATTTGGTGAATTGATCTCATTTGCTAATGCAAAACGGGTGAAAGACTACACCGTCGAAACACTTTTAAACGTCAACAGATAAGGTAATATGTAGTGAACCGTGCTTCTGATTGCAAACTTTCTCAAGATTGGCGCAGCGAATTTCCGGTAACGGAAACCTACATCTATATGAATCATGCGGGGGTTGCGCCGTTATCACGTCGGGTGCAGGACGTGATGACAGGTTTTATAAAGGATGCGACTGTGAACGGGGCAGTGAACGCTGATGACTGGGCAGAAACAGCAGAAATATGTCGTGCAGCGGCAGCACAACTCCTCAACGCTGATACCACAGAAATCGCATTCATGAAGAATACAACACAAGGTATTCTCATCGCAGCGAATGGTATCGACTGGCGAGAAGGGGACAACGTCGTCACAACAGCGGTGGAGTTCCCTGCGAATGTCTATCCGTGGTGGAGTTTGAAAGAACGCTACGGTGTTCAAACACGCATGGTACCAGAACGCGATGGACGCATTCATATTGAAGATATCGCCGCCGCGATGGACGCGCGCACACGTGCCGTGACAATCAGCCATGTAGAGTTCGCCTCCGGCTTCCGAAACGATATTCAAGCACTCGGAAATTTGTGTCGAGAACACAATGTTTGGTTCATCGTTGATGCCATTCAGAGCCTGGGGGCGATCGAAGTAGATGTAAAATCCTGTAACATTGATATTCTCGCTGCGGATGGGCACAAATGGTTGCTGGCACCAGAGGGGGCGGCGATCTTCTACTGTGCTGATGCGAAACGCGACCAGCTTATCAATACCAATATTGGATGGTCCAGCGTTGTAAATCCGCGCGATTTTCTCAATTACGATTTAACCCAGAAACCGGATGCAACCCGTTTTGAGGAAGGTTCTTACAACAGCGTTGGACTCTATGGACTCAAGGCAGCGATCGACTTACTACTTGACATCGGCATACCTACAATCGAAGGGCGTGTTTTGGAACTCACAAAACGTTTAAGGGGCGGATTGGAGGCAAAAGGCTATCGGGTTATCACATCGAAAACAGATTCAGAACGAGCCGGGATTGTAATTTTTGAAAGTGAACGACATACACCTGTTGAAAATTATGAGATGCTCCGCGCTGAAAATATAATTACAGCGGAGCGTGGAAGTGGTGTTCGGGTCTCGCCCCACTTTTACAACACAATATCTGAGGTCGAACGTCTGCTTGAAGTTTTACCGGATTTGTAAGTTCAACTCAGGCGGGTACGGCTTCCAACTACACCGAATGAAGCAAAAAAATAGCGTCCATCTCAAATGTCGATCCACTAAGCGACTTATGATATGGCTCGTAAAGGAAAAACAAGTGGTCACACATCAAAAAAATAATACGCAGTGCTACACAGCAAGATCGGTCTCAACAATCTGCCTATCCCTTATCTTAGGGATCCTGTTGACACTCAATGCATGTACGATGCCCGGCAGCGATCAGAAGATTAGCAAAATCCGTCTCTCCATCCAAAACACATTGCCTATCCCACGGAAAAAGGTTCCCATTGTGTTGACTGGCATGCAACTCCGAAAAGTGAACCCTGATTTTTCCTTTAAAGCCTATTCTGTTGTTACAGGGAACGCCCCACGAGAAGTGATGATTCCAGCACAATCAGATGATTTGGACTACGATGGCGAACGCGATCAACTTTGTTTTCTGTTAGATTTTGAAAAAGAAGAGACCAAAGAGGTATCAATCCTTTACGATCCGAATGTCAAGGCGACGTTAACACTTGACATTGACAAACAGACCCGTGCTGCTATTTTCCCTGAACTGAACGCTGTGGCAGCAGTAGAGTCGAATTTGATTGCGTATCTACTAAAACCCAACGGTGCTTTCATCGCATACGGCAAAAAACGAGCGGAACTGTTCAGTATAGACACAATGTTTCAGCCCGAATTAGATTTCGCGAGGCCCCCTTCACCCGAACTCAGACAACATTTTGAGACCAATGGGATTACCCTCTCCCAACAGGTCCAGATAGAGATAAAGAAACAAGAGCAACAGTGGATCGTCCGCGATCTTGAGAATCAAGAGATTTACTTTATCCGAAAATCTTACAATAGCGAACTTGGTCTGGAGCAAGAACCTACGACAGACGGGCAATTAGACATTGTTCAGTCAATCGGTTTATCGCTGAACGAACTGCTCATACCTGAAACACCTCAAATGGTGGCACTCAACCTTTCAGAAGGTCTAATAGGGTGTGGCGGCATTGCCTTGTGGTCTAAAGAAAAAGAGGAGATAATTCCGTTGCCCACTGAAGGGGATTACGTCCGCATTCTCGCCGATGGTGCTGTCCGCTCTATTGTCCAACGAATTGTGCCAGAGTGGGACATTCAAGGTGAAACACGCCGGTTAATATCAACGACCTTTATCTATGGAGAAAATCCGTGGATTGAGCACCGTATTCACATTGATGGAAACCTCCCTACAGATTATGCTATTATCACGGGGATTCCACTGCTGAGTGATGCCTACGGAGCAGACCAAAAACAGGGCTGGATATGGAGTTGGGGTACAGATCCAAGCGACTTAGACACACTCGGTATAGCATTAATTGTCCCTGCCAGCAGCGAGGCACAGGATATAGACTCACGTAGAGATCTCAATGCTTCAGGAAAACGACTCTTGCCAGTTTTCCTAACGCCTGATGCAGAAGGCAGGCTCAGCTACCGTACATTTGCCATCTGGGGTGGTGGCATTGACGGCATCGGAACCGAGACAGAATTCGCAGAACACGTTCAAATTACAACGACTGCGTTGAAAACCCCACCGCGCATCAAATTCTTACCGAAGGAAGAAGAAAAGTAGTCTCAAATGAACTGGAGAAAATCATGATCGTCAAAGAAGAATGTCTACAACTTATCGCAAACCAACGTACAGACGAAGTCGTCGTCACAACAATGGGAACCACGGTACCGTGGGGTGAAATATCAACGCACTCATTGGACTACGCCTCCGTCGGAAGTGCGATGGGACACGCTGCCGACTTTGCACTCGGCATTGCACTCGCTAAACCCGATAAAAAGGTGATTGTGCTTAACGGGGATGGCAGTATGTTAATGTGCTTAGGTACATTGGCGACAATTACCGCCCTGAACGCGCCGCCACCTAACTATCTACTCTTTGTTTGTGACAACGGTACCTACGAAGTCACAGGGAATCAACCGGTGCCTGCTGGAAACGCCGGTTTCAGTTGGACCACGATTGCGAAAGGTGCCGGTTTTGAACGGGTTTATGAATTTGACAATTCGGACGCACTTGAAAACGAACTCCCGAAAATCTGGTATGAAACCGGACCCATTTTTGTGAGCCTGAAAATTGCACAAGCTGACGAACCGCCGCCTGACCGGTGGGGCGGTTTTCCCTATCCGTACCTACAAGAGTCGCTCGCTGAATCCACACATAAGTTAAAAGAAGCACTCGCAAGGTAGTAGGCACGCGCCGTCGCGCCGTAACTCATGGGACAATTATGGAAACCACTACAAAATTAGAAACTCGAAGGATGGGACGTACTGAGATGCGACCCAATTCGCTTGCTCTCGGTGCAGCGTGGATGTGGCAGAAACCGGATGCTGAAGTCATCGGTGCGATTCGACGCGGCATAGAACTCGGTATTAACTACATTGATACCTATCCGGGACATGCCGAACACCTCTGGGGGGCAGCCCTCTCTGATGGATTGAGGGAAAGGGTTTATTTGCAAGCGAAAGTGGGCACACACCCGGAGCGACGGAAAGATTTTTCCGCAGATGGAACGCGCTGGAGTGTCACAAACAGTCTCAATAACCTCCGTACGGATTACCTTGATGCTGTCCTCATCCACGACCCGATTGATATGGAGAGCGTGTTGGCACCCGGGCAAGCGTTAGATACGTTGTTGAAAATGAAAGCGGAAGGCTGTATTCGACATATCGGGGCAGGTGTCCGTTCCCATGAATTCCACAAAGAACTCATCGAAACAGGGCACATTGACATCATTCTTACTTTCTTAGACTATACGCTGCTATCTCAATCTGCGGCAGAGACAACCTTACCGTTGGCACGCGAACACGATGTTGCCATCATCCTCGCGAGTCCATTAGGTATGGGAAGTCTGACCGGCGCAGAGCCCAACGTTGAAGAGGAACGTCGCCGGAATCCGAATGCCGAACCGAAGGCGTATGCGATGTGGAAGTGGTGTCAGGAACGCAAGGTCAACATCCGTCATCTGGCGATGCAGTTTTGTCTGGCTGCACCGATATCGGGTGTCGTGATGTTCGGTCCCGCGGACAAAGCACAGGTAGAAGACGGCTATGAAGCAGCAACGGCTGACATCTCAGAAGATATATGGGAGTCATTTGAGGCGGAATTCGGTATCAAGCGGGGTATGTAGGTACGGATTTAGTGTGGTATCTCAAGCCTTTTGTGAAACCATGCTTGCGAGAATGCCAAGAATTTTGTCGCATCGTTCCAGCATGTAGGTTTCCATGTCGATGTGGAGCCGCTTCCCTTCCAATTTCAGGAATAGCCAATTTGTCCCTGTTGTGGTGGCACCGTAAACACGTGGAATGTCATTCCCTTTTTCAGCATTAAAACGTTGGGCAGCAATCATCTCCGCTACACACTGCCCAAGACCTGTTATGAGATCATCCTTCTTTGCTTCAACAAGGATAATGACAGGTGACTCCAAATAGTACTGATTTGGGGATAAGCTCACCAAAAAATCGCACACGCCTGTGAGGTTGTTTTCGGTATCAACGTTGAAATCAATACCTGAAAAGAGGCTGATGCGGTGCTCAAAGTGTTCTCGGAGTTCAATGAGGACATCGGCGACTATCATTTCCGACTTCGCCTTTTCCGTGCCTATTGCAACGGCTAATGGAACTTTTTTTGCTAACGCTTTGGTGAGTTCTACGCTCGGTTCGACTCGTTCCGTTTCGGAAAAGAGACCTGTGGACTGAACCATTTCGAGTTGAAATGTTTCTCTGACTGTTTCCAAGGTAAAGTTGCTATACGCCATGTATTGAATCCTCCGTTTGTTCGATTCGATGGATTCTTTACGTCTTTACACCCACCGCCAAATCCGATGCGAATTGCTTCACCGCAGGGAGTAATCTTGATTCGTCATCTATATGCTCCTCAATAACATTGACGATAGCACTCCCCACAATTACACCATCAGCCATCTGCGCGACCTGTGTTGCCTGCTCTGGCGTTGATATACCGAAACCCACACTAATCGGTTTGTCGGTGTGTTTTCGGAGTTCTGCAATCATCGGAGCGATTTCGTCCGACAACGTCGCCCGCGCTCCCGTTACCCCTGTTACTGAAACACAATAGATAAATCCGGTGCTGACGGACGCGATTAATTGCATCCGTTCCGGCGGACTTGTCGGGGCAGCGAGAAAGATAGTGGCAAGGTCATAATTCGGTGCTATGTCAAGGAGCGGTTGTGCCTGCTCAGGCGGCAGATCCGGGATGATGACACCGTCGACCCCTGCGTTTTGTGCTGCTTTGCAAAACGCGTCTTCACCCATCCGAAAAATCGGGTTATAGTAGCCCATGAGCGCAATGGGGATGTCCGTCTGTGTACGGAGCATCGCGACCATCTCAAGGATCTGTTGGAGCGAGATACGATGTGTGAGGGCGCGTTCGCTCGCGCGTTGGACGGTGGGTCCGTCTGCTATTGGGTCGGAAAAGGGAACACCGAGTTCGATGAGGTCTGCGCCTGCTGCCTCAAGCGTAAGGAGAAGTTTGGAGGTAAGCTCAGGGGTTGGGTCTCCGGCACAGAGGTATGGCATAAATGCCTTGGCATCTTGATCTCGGAGTTCTTGAAATTTTTTATCAATTCGATTCATGGATGTAATTGCGTTCCGGCTTTCTCTTAATATGTTTTCTCAATTATACCCTGAATGAATCACGTTGTCAAGGGACGTGTAAGGTTTTCGAGATTCATCGTCCGGATCCCGTAGGTTGGGTTGAAAGGAAATAAAAAAATTGCCCGATGAGCTCAAGAAAACCTAAATCCGTCTGTACGCTTTGAAAACGCTGAAAAACTAGTGAAACCCAACATCTTCGCTGTTCTTGGATGAGAAATGGGTACTGATGAGGGGATGGCAAATTTTGTTTGCAGTCTCAAGTGCCTGGCTCAACTTCATCGGGCGGGAGTTTCAGTTGCGTGCGAACAGTTTGTCGTACCTCATCACAGATGTGCATCGCGTGATGCGTATCGTCGGGGGTTCTTGAGTCTCCGGGGTAGCGCGATTCGACTGCATACGCCGTTACTATTTTAAAGGCAGGTCGCCAATGGGACCCCGCAGGAAACATAGGTACAATCAAATCGAGCAATTCTTCAAGGTTATATGTCCTTGGAGCGGGGATATTCGCCTCCTGTAACCACGCTTTAAGATATTTTTCAATACACTGTTGTGCATGGAAACAGATAGGGGCATATACAGGTTCCGGTGCTTGCTGTCCCCATTTCGCTGTTTTATAATCACCTTCAGCTTTCTGTATCCACTCCAACGTCAATGGGTTCATGCAGTCCTTCTCCTGCTCAGCGAGCTTTGTTCTGTTATGCAGGACGTATAGGTTCTTAACATTGCAGTCCGCATCGGATCCATGGAGCAACTCGCCTTTTTCAGTGATTTCGCGCAGAAACCAATCGTTATACGAGAGACGGTACGCGATTTCTTCCGGTGAACGAACCAATAGGTCCATACGGAAACGGCGTGGAATCCGTTGCCGAATCTCGATAGCCTGACGGAGAAACTCCGACTTTGGAATATCCATCACGACGAGCAAATCTACATCCGAGTCTTCCATGGGTGTGCCATACGCATAGGAGCCAAAGAGAATCACTTGAAGCGGTGCGAATTC
>CAZGAW010000040.1:0-36938 GCA_964523645.1 uncultured bacterium
TTCCCATAGTCCCCGTGGAAGCGGAACAATTCCGCAGTAAACGCGATCTCACGATCGCATACATACATTTGTCTGGGTAGGTCTCTGTACCTATCCAGACTTCCCTCCTTTAGCCAGCGATTATGTCCCGTCCTCTTTTATCCTAAAGTTTGAACAATTCGGGTTGCGTGCGAGTTGAGTTTTCAAAGATGTCTCATATTTTCCGCTAACGAGGTTTTTTTGCTGGCGTACTTCCTTTAGCACTTCTCCTCACAGTGTTAGTAATTGTAGACTTTTAAAAAAAATATCCCGAAAAATATGATTTTATGCAACCTTCCGATCTCTAATACGCGTTATTGCATTATGAAACGCTTGTTTTATGTAGATTTTGAAAGGGTCAATTACCTTCTTTCGATCAATTTTTTCACTTTTCGTCACAAGGACGGATTTTTTAGTAATCGTGAAACCCAAAGATCCATTACACATCATGATAGTGAGGTTAAAAAAATGGATATTTCGACTATCTTAATCGTAATATTGGCAGCAGCTGGCATTGGACTGACAGTTTTGCTTTTTTTAGAAAAAGAAAAAAGCGAGAACCTTACTAAGGATTGGAATTCGGCGAAAGAGAATATCCGGGATCTCAACAGTCAGTTAGAGACAACGATGGATAGAATCACAAACCATCAAATCGAACTAACAATAGCAAACAGTGGAGTCATGAGTCTCCATAATCGGTTGACGACAGCATACGGTGAAATCAAGAATCTTAAAAGCGAGCTGACAGCAACCACGGAAAAGAGAGTGGAAGTCTCACAAAGTAACGCAAAAGCGCTGCGGCAACTTCATTTGTCAGGGGTATCACTGCAGACAAGTACTGTTGCTCTCCATCATGAACGGAAGAAATCCAAACAGGTAAGTAGCAATTGTCAAAACTTAAAGGCGGCCTATAACAATTTATATAAAATGCAAGAGGTATTCGTTGAAAAGAGCGAAAGTCAGGAAATGCGGAAGTTTTTCATGACCCTAATTAAGGGCGCAGCTGACATAATCCCCTGGGGTGGAGCTGCCGTTGACGGCGCTGAGAAATTATATGAAATTCTCACCAGTGCCGGTGTGGGTGCCACTGAAGCAAGAAATATTCTGGCAGCTTTTAAGTCATTTGAAACTGCTATAGAAAACTTAGTAAATTTAGAATCTATTTCCATATCACTGCCTGATCAGAACATTGATGATATACCTATTGCCTTAACAGAAGATGCTCATAGCGCGCTTAATAAAACATATGAACAGAACATTATGGATTCTGAAAAACTTGACAGGTCAAACCTTAGAGACTTCTCGACAGACATCATTCAACGCTCAGAAGGCCTGGATTCAGTGAAATCTCTGACAGAAAAAGAACACTATGAAAGAATCGAGGGAATCTTTATTGACCCTGTGGACTTAGGCATTGAGTACTACGATTATCACAAGACTTACAAGCGATAATCTACAAAGCAGGCTGCTGAATCAGCAAACTAGGTTGCTATGTCCTTCAGTTGTTTTCTGTATAAGGCAAGGAGGCTAATTCTCGAGGTTCCCTATCGTCGTTATTTATATCTATTCTATTTTCATGTGTTTTGTTATAGAGATGCTACGCATTATGAAGCAACAATCATTCACCTGAGTGTGAATCCAAAAGAAGCATTATATGTCAAATACCGATCCCGACAACAATAAAATTGCCCGTATTAACTATGCTGAGATTATACATTTGACTGCTAATGTACTTGTAAGGAGCAGTCCATCGTTTGATCTCCTATCTTTAATCTACGAATCGTTAAAGGGCTTGCAGAAATCTAAGGACTTGCAGAAATCCAAGCCGACTCCCACTGAAAATTTGATCGAAATTATCAAAGCGGGAAAAGAACAATGAGAGATTTAATCTACCAGTCAAGACTTCGGACCGATACCTTGTTTCCCAACTGCAGACAGCAAATTTGGTCAGTACGTGATATAAAGGCTTGCATCGCCACCAGAACCGGTAATGCAAGCCTTTATATTCTTCTTTCATACCTGCTATCTACACACTTTGACACACAACCAGTTTCCGTTCCACATAACACCGAACAATATCAATAATCAGTGCGATGTCGTTCCTTGCGAATTCCAGTGAGGTATAACACGGTTCACCTTCGGCGATACAGGCATGGAAATGACGCAGTTCCCGTACAAACGCGCTCTCCCATTCAACAGCAGGATTTTTGCTATAGGTCGTGCCGTCGGCATCTATCCCGTGTATTGTTACCTCTGATAGGATACCGCGTGAAAAACCGGTCGGATAGGAGACAATGACGCGTTTGTCATCGCCGTAGATTTCCAACGTCTCCTTAAAGTCCCACAAATCCGGGAGGTCTACCCATGTCGCAACACAGCGAGCACCGTTAGGATAGCCGAATACGATCGTCACACCGCGTCCTTCGGACCAGACCTCCGCACTCACCACCTCACTCGGTGAACCGAGCATTACCCGCAAACTGTAAATGTCGTGGATCATACTACCAGCCAGCAGGTAGAACACTCGCGCTGCCTTGCTCCGGATGTCGTTTTCAAGCCCTACTTGTGAGAGAACACCGCCGATGGCTTCCGCTTGCGCTTTTTCACGTGCCGCGCCTGCTGGTTTAAAGGCATCGGGGGGTACATCATCAAATCGTTCGACATCGAATTGGCTCAGATGTAAACTATTATTTGGATGGAGATGGTTAATCTGCACGAAGCGGTAACTGTCCATGGTATCCACTTCGCGCTTGGCGAGTTGGAAAGCGGGGTCATGCACCTTCATATACCCGGCTTGTGCAACGGTGCCAGCCTTATCTTGTGCCGTCAGCATCGCATCCATTTCTTGAAGCGAAAAGCAAACAGGTTTCTCAATAAATACGTGTTTCCCCGCTTCAAATGCAGCGAGTGCGACTTCTGTCTTGGGGTCCCCGTGACAAAGGAGTACAGCCTCGACATCCGTGCTTAGCAATTCATTGTAATCCGTCACGAATTGCGGCACATGAAACCGCTTTGCGACCGTTTGTGCGGCAGCGCGAGACAGATCACAAACGATCGGTACCTCAAATTCTCGATGGAGCGCGGTAAGGTTGGGGAGGTGGTGTACTTGTGCAATTGCCCCACATCCGATAACACCTATCTGTATACGCCTCATATCTTTTAGCCTCCAGTAGACAACGCTTTCTATGCGTCTATCGTATCATATACGCGAAATAGATGCAATGTGTAGTTATCAGTTTTTAGGGCATTTATAGTAGAACTTAAAATTAAAAATACATTTTAACAATATCAGAGTGCATCTGTCGCAGGAGGGTTTTGCTTACAGGTAGATTTGTGTCGTAGGAAGTTGACAATAAACGCGAAAACCTCCATAATAGAACCACACAATTAGCGGTAAGATGGAGGTTACAGATATGGACTTAGCAATTATCCCGTGGGAAATGGTACTCCTGTGTGGGTTATCCGTATGTGTTGGGTGGGGGATACGTGGCAACTTCGGACATGAATACGGTGCAGCCCTCGCTGGCGCACTCGGTGCTATTGCTATTGCTTTACTCTCTGGACGTGAGGATTGGTGGCGGCATGTTCACTACTTCGCGCTATTTGGCGCAATTGGTTGGTCTTTCGGCGGAAGTATGTCATATATGATGGTCGTCGGGTACAGCCATTCGTCGCAATCCTTGACGGTGTTTTACGGGTTTGCGAATCTATTCGTTATAGGTTTTCTATGGGCAGCTTTGGGGGGTGCTGGAACTGCGCTGCCCGCATTCCTGACGCACGACCAGCTCTCTCTGCTCTTTACCCCAATTTTGGCAGTCTTCATCGGTTGGTCGCTTCAAGCAGCAATCATCGATCTGCTCCTTGCACCGAAACGGATGCAACGGCATGAAAGTCCGCTCTACTGGTATGACACGGATTGGGTGGCTGCACTGGTAGCAATCATCGCTGCACTTATCGTCGCGCTCTTCCGTGGCGGTTTAGACATGGGCACGAACCTCGTTTTGTATCTCGGAATCTGTTGGTTTGGTGGATTTTTATTGCTCGTCTGTGTTTGCCGACTCCGCATGACACCCCCGCGTGGGGACAACTGGGCGGGTTGTGTCGGTATGGTTATTGGGATCTTGGCGTATTGTTCGCGTTATGAACTCAGCGGCGTGTCTTTTGCGACACTGATGACAGGTTTCGGCGGTGGTGTTGCGTTCTCGTTTGGACAGTTACTGAAACTCATCTATATCTGGATAGGAAACCGAACGAATTTGCACACGAATTGGCATAGTGTCATGGAACAGACTCAGGGTTTTTTATTCGGCATCGGAATTGCAATCCCTTTCGGTCTCCTTCTGAACCGAGCACCGTTGTTAGAGACCGAGGCAAGCCTCCCACAATGGATGGAAATATTTGCTGTGTTCACTGTGCTGATTCTACTGACATACGTCAATTATCGGAAAGCAGCAGGAACCTGGGTGGATTTAGTCGAAGGCTTACCGGAACGATTCTTTGGGCTGCCAGTTGTCGGTTGGTTTCGGCGTTCACGAGGGTGGATAGGCTGGTTTGAACTTTTCTATATCGGTCTCGGTATTGCCTGTGTCTGGCTTTTGTCGGTACATTTCCGAGAACCGCTTGCCTTTATCCCGACGAGCTGGTTAGGAAAAGGGCAATTGCTCTACTTCGTATTTATATGGTGGATCGTTATCTTCAACTTTGAACGCGCTTTGGTCGGTTTCAGCCCACACCGTCTGGTGACGGAAGGTGTGATTACGCTCAACGCGATTATCTGTACCGTGTTGATAGTACTCGGTCCACTATCTGTCCCGAAACAGACAGGTAGCCTCTTCTCGTTCACCGACTGGGTCTGGCAGACATTGATATGGGGCGCGGTCGTATTGGTAGGAACAACTGTTCTTTTTTGGGGTGTGAAGCATCTGCTTTACGGTAGAGAACATGCTGGTGGCGCATCCCTTCATATCCGTTTTGGCTCGGAGTCCAATGCGCCAAAGACGAAACCGAAGGCAGGAGCGGAACATCCGTAATAAGAGCAATCAGCAGTCAGCGAAACCCAACTTTACACCGCAGTATACTCGGGAACGTCATTGCGGATTGTTGGGTTTCGCTGGAAAATCCGAACGTTCATATCGCTTGGAAACGCAATGTCTCACATGCCAAACATGCCCGCGGCTTCATCCGCTGCTCTACCCAACCTACGCTGCTAAAGAGGTCTTTGAAGTATTTAAGGTTTCTGTGTAAAGTCGGATGCGGTTAAAAATCGTACCCACTGTGATTAGGGAATTTTAATTGTGTGCATGCCGTTGTCGATACACCTGTCCACCTTTGACAACGACGACAGGTTCCAATATCTGCTTGCCGACCCTCACCTGATCGTGGGCATCAACGAGTTGGAATTCACCTTCGCGCAGTTCAAAAATCACCGCATCTCCCCACGCATCCACAGCCAAGGTGCCGACCTGCCCCGGCATCAGTATGGTCTCGGCGGGGATACTCGTGACTTTCGCAAGCGCATCGTCAAGCGACATGCCGAGATAGAGGAACTTGTTAACGACATTCACGAGATCGTAGACGGGACCGTGGACGTTATAGATATGTAAGTCGGAAGAGATTGTCGTCGGTTCAACGCCTTGTGCCATCGCTTTCTGGACGACATTCCAGCTGAAAGAGCCTGCACCGTGCCCAACGTCGAAGATAACACCGCGTTCAATCGCCGCATGAACGGAATCCCGTATCTTGCCTTCTTCATCCAAGATCCCGCATTCCATATCGTGGAAGCAGTGCGTTAGAATATCGCGTTCACCCATGAGTGCTAATATATCATCAATGGACTCACACCAAGCGTCCTGCGGATGCACCATTATAGGAAGTCCGGCAGCATCAGCGGCTTCACGTGCCCTGTGCAACGGTAACATCTGTGCCCTGGCACCGACGATACTCTCTCGTGTCAACCGAACTTTGACCCCCAGAATGATGTCGCGATGCTGTTCTATCATTCGGCACGCTTTCCCGACATCGGCGTAGTCAGGGTTTTCTAACTCTCCAATCTCCTGTGTAAGCATGCCTTGTGAAGAGATGTTCAACTGCGCAAGGATACGTGTGTCACTCACGTCAATGACGTATTTTCGGAACCCCGGAAACGTGTCTGCCCCTGCTGAACCCGCATCAACGACTGTTGTTGCGCCGCGTGCCAAGCAGGTCGGATCCGGCTCAATCCCGAAATGACTTACGCCGTAGAAAACATGCACGTGTAAATCAATCAAGCCGGGTGTGACGAAACAGCCCTCGGCATCTAATACGTCGCGCGCCTCGTCGGTTGATATATCATCGCTGATCGCCGAGACACGTCCATTCGCGAATGCGACATCTTTAAGCGCATGGATTCCTTGCGCTGGATCGACAACGGTTCCGTTTTTAATGATGAGATCATACTTCATGTGAGATGCCTTTATTTTACAGATTTTGTTATAATAACGTGTATTCTGTTTGACATCCTCCGCGCGCTAAAGCAACGGGGACTCCTGTGCCATTTGAAGGACACTTCTCTGGTTAGCCAGAGCGACATAATACGTGCCTCGGTGATAATACATCTCTACATAGCAAGGTTTCATTTTTGTAGCGTTAAATAGACAGCGCGCAAAGATCATCGGCGTGCCAACTCACAGTGCGATCATCAATCTTTTCAGCACCGCGTCGCAGGTACCCATCAATGGATTTACCTTCAAACACCCGGACTTCAAACGTATAGGGTGGGTCGATTTTAAAAGGCGAGATGTCCGCAATATTTCGACAAGCCGTCGTAGCCGTCTCGCGAATCAATTCTCGCGACCGTTGGGGTGATAGGTGGAGCGCGAGTTCCTGTCCGAGACCTTGTTTGGTTTCAACACCATAAATGTTGGGGATAAGTTGCTTCGCTTCTACAACCGCTTTATCGTCGCCGGAGATGAAAACCGTAGGGACATTGAAAGTACCTGCCAGGGCGGCACGACACCCGAATTCCCCGATCTCTTTTCCGTTGAGTTTGTAGTATTCAATCGACAAAGAAGAATATGTATGACTCAACGGCGCGTTCGGCGTACCTGCCATAGCGTGCTGTCCTACGAAAAAGAGGGCATCATAGGTCTCGTCAAGATAGTAGGGCGGACGAATAGGACCCCGCGCAATTAACTTCGCCTGCGGATGAAATTCAAGTACATCAATCCCACCAGACCCATGTCCATCCCAGACCACGATTTCTGCGTCCGCATCCGCCTCAAGGATACCGTCAACAGCAGCGTTGATCTCCTGCGTCAATAATTTCATCGCTGCCTGTTTCAAGGGACCTTCTTCACGGGTTTGACTGAATCGTGATACCATCGCAACGCCTTCTAAGTCGGTTAAAATATAAATCTTCATTGTTGAGATCCTCTCAGATTGGGCAGTCAGCCATCAGCAATCGAGATTCGGAGATTCCTCCTACATCCTATCCGGAAACTATGGTAAACCTGAAAAATAAACAGACATTTCATTGGACGCAAGCCGCCACCACCGCTGGCGAGGTTTCTAACCTCGCCTCTTTAGGGTGTCCAAGTAATTCTAAAGTTTACCATAAATAACTTTACGATATTATGACACAGTCCACGTTTCGCCGTCGTTGAGGAGTGCTTCGAGGTCGCCTTCACCCGCCCGTTCTTTTGCCGTGCGGATTTGGCTTGTCATCGCATCTTCGTAGCAAGGATGCCTGACACTACGGAAAATGCCGATGGGGTGTGGCATCTCAGGTGTGTCACTCATACCTGCCAAAAAGTTCGCCAAAGTAGTGTCCTCGGCGTACTGATCGTGGACGATGAGGTGGTCGGTGGTATAGTCCCCGTTTGAGGTTTCGACGACTTCGGGCTGGAAGCCGTTCAGTCGGATC
Source organism: uncultured bacterium (assembly GCA_964523645.1). GTDB lineage: Bacteria > Poribacteria > WGA-4E > WGA-4E > WGA-3G > WGA-3G. The sequence goes on from CAZGAW010000040.1 coordinate 7,919, forward strand.
CCCTTATCGTGTTCCGCTCCGAAAACGAGCGGTTCACCGTGCTCCAGAAACACCGTGTTGTCGGCTTTTGTTTCCTTCTCTGTGTATTGAAAGAAAGTACCATCGTTAAAGATGTTACAGTTCTGATAAATCTCAATGAAGGAGGTGCCTTTATGTTCAAAGGCTGACTTGATAATCGTCCGCAAGTGATCAGGATCCCGATCGAGGGAGCGGGCGACAAAGGTAGCACCTGAAGCCAAAGCAAGGCTAATCGGATTAAACGGAGCTTCCAGAGAACCGAGCGGCGTTGAGTAGGTTTGTTTCCCTTGCTCTGAAGTGGGTGAATATTGACCCTTCGTGAGTCCGTAGATACGGTTGTTGAACAATAGAACGTTCAGATTGAAATTACGGCGCATCAGATGGATGAAATGGTTGCCGCCGATTGAGAGCGCATCGCCATCCCCTGTGATAACCCACACAGAGAGGTCAGGATTCGCCATTTTTACGCCGGAGGCGATTGTCGGAGCTCTACCGTGGATGGTGTGGAAACCGTAAGTGTTCATGTAATAAGGGAACCGGCTTGAACACCCGATGCCAGAGATAAAGACAATATTTTCTTTCGGGATGCCGAGTTCCGGCATAATCCGTTGTGTCTGGGCAAGAATGGAATAATCCCCGCAACCCGGACACCAGCGAACATCTTGGTCAGATTCAAAATCTTTTCTGGAGAGCGTGGGCGCTCCAGCTGGAATGCGTGAGGTCCTTTTTCTTTTCATGGTGTATTTACCGCCTTTTGGCGTTAGAGGCTAAACATGCCCTAATTCTTTAAGTATCTCGTCAATTTTCGATGCCACTTCAAAAACGTGGAAGGGTTGCCCTTGCACCTTGTTGAGCCCGATTGCATCGATGAGATAGGTGCTCCGAATGAGTTGGCGGAGTTGGCCACTGTTGAGTTCAGGAATTAAAATCTTTTTGAATCTCTGTAGAATCTCTTCTAAATCTTTGGGGAAAGGGTTAAGGTGTCGGAGATGGACGTGTGCTATTCGGAGTTCTGAAGCAATACAGTTTTCCACTGCGGTTCGGATTGCCCCGTAAGTGCCGCCCCATCCGAGAACGAGAAGGTCACCCTCCTGTGCGCCAAATATTTCTGTCGGCGGTATTTCATCAGCGATGCGTGCGACCTTTTCCGCTCGGATTTCCACCATCTTCTGGTGGTTTTCAGTATCGTAGCTAACATGTCCCGTTACATCCGATTTCTCTAAACCCCCAATGCGATGTTCTAATCCGGCAGTGCCGGGTTTCGCCCACGGACGTGCCAAGGTCTCTGGATCGCGTAGATACGGTTCAAATCCGTTTGGGGTATCTCCAGTCGCTGCGAAATCGGGTCTAATCTCCGGGAGTTCGGAGAGTTTCGGAATCCGCCACGGTTCAGCCCCCATCCCGATATAGAGATCTGAAAGGAAGATCACTGGGGTTCTATACTTTACGGCAATACGGCAGGCTTCATAAACAGTTTCAAAGCAGTCGTAAGGGCGCGAGGGCGCAATAATCGGAATTGGAGATTCGCCATTCCTGCCATAAAACATCTGCAGGAGATCCGACTGTTCCGTCTTTGTCGGCATGCCTGTTGAAGGCCCCGCACGTTGGATGTTACAGACGACGAGCGGGAGTTCAGCGATCATCGCGAGGTTAATCGCTTCCGATTTAAGCGCAAGTCCCGGGCCGCTACTCCCAGTCACACCCAGTGAGCCACTAAATGCGGCACCGATAGCGACACCCACAGCAGCAATCTCATCTTCCATCTGCATCGTGACGACCCCAAAATTCCGGTATCGTGCGAGGCCGTGGAGAATATCGCTGGCGGGCGTGATCGGGTAGCTGCCGTAAACGAGCGGTAGACCCGACTGATGCGAAGCGGCGACGAGTCCAAGCACTGTTGCCATGTTGCCTTCGATGTTACGGTAGGTTCCCGGTTCAAAGAAAGCAGGCTTCACGTCATAGGAGACAGCGAACTGTTCGGTGGCTTCACAGTAGATATTCCCGGCACGAAGCGCGAGAATGTTTGCTTCGATATACTCCGGCTTGCTCGCGAACTTGGTCTTCACCCACTTCATCGTATATTCCATGGAGCGGTTGTAGAGCCACAAGATCATACCGAGTGCGAAGAAGTTTTTACACCGATCAATTTCTCGAGTAGAGAGACCTGTGTTTTCAAGTGCTTTTCGGGTTAGCCGTGTTAATTCGACACGGAAAACTTGGTATTTTGTAAATTTATCATCTTCGAGCGGATCTTCTTCATATCCTGCGAGGCGTAGATTGCGGCGCGCAAAATTATCGACATTGACAATCAGAATACCGTTGGGTTTAAGTTTGTTGAGGTGTACCTTTAAAGCGGCGGGGTTCATCGCGACGAGGACATCGCAGAGATCACCAGGGGTATGGATCTGTTCACTTGAAAAATGGAGTTGGAATCCTGATACTCCTGCTAATGATCCGGCGGGGGCACGGATTTCAGCGGGATAATCGGGTAGCGTGGCGACATCGTTCCCAATGAGGGCGGTGGTTTCAGTCATTTGTGTGCCAATGGTCTGCGACCCATCGCCGGAGTCGCCAGCAAATAGGATTGTCGCTTCCTCAATTTGCTCTACTGGCTTGCGCATCACAATCGTCCTTTTTTATGATAGGTGCGTACGTGGAAGGTGCACCTACGAGAGATTAGAAGATAGGTGTACCCTTGGCAAGCGCACCTAAGAAATTTGAAAAGTTCTGAGGCATTTAGTTAGGCACCCTCCCGGGCTTTCATGGCATCTCGAACAGGTTTCGGCGGCAGCGTTAAGACCTCTTGCGGAAATTCTTCGACGAGATAGGAGATTACGTCACGAATGGATACCATCCCAATCGGACGATTTTCTGAGTCAACAATCGGGACGTGTCGATAATGCCCACGCGCCATGAGAAGAATGGCGGTGTTCATCGAATCTTCCGGTTGTGCTGTCTGCGGGTCCGCGATCATGAATTCTTTAACGCTAATGTCGTCCAAGTCTCCGACCTGTTTATTGAGAATTTGGTTGAGCACGTCTCGCTCGCTGAATATCCCGCGGAGATACCCGTTCTCGACAACAGGTGCCGCGCCGATTTCGTTAGCAAGGAGTAAATCAATTGCCTCATTTGTGCTGGCACTGATGTCAATCGTAAGGATCGGACGCATCAAATCTTTTAGTAAAACCTGAATCTCTTGCGCGCTCCATGCTCTTAAAGCATCGTCTTCGTCCATCTGCTCTAATTCTTCATCAATTGCCAAGTCATATAGCATGGTTGCGCCTCCTACGCCTGATTTTCTAAGAATACCGCGATATGATCCAAAATATCACGGGTTGAAATTATACCGATGGGATATGCCTCTCCTTGGTCGTCCCAAACGCAGAGAGGTAAGTGCCGGAAGTGCCCGAGATGCATCAGGTTTAGTGCGAACGCAATTGGGTCACTGGCACGAAGTGTTTCGGGATCTGCTGTCATTACCTGTTCGACCTTAAATGCCGCCGGTGCAGCACGCTGCCCACTCACATGCTGGAGTAGATCCCGCTCGGTGATGATCCCAACTAATTGTTCATCTTCATCAACGACGAGAACACATCCGGTTCCTTTCTCCTGCATCATATCAATGACAATGGAAACAGGGGATCCAACTTGCACAGTGGCGGGTTGCTTGTAATCCAGTGTACTGATCGGCAAAGACAGCGTTCTTGCGTCCATCGTATCTATTCCTTTAGTATAACGTTAGAAAACAGATTTGGGTTTCTTATTCCGTTCCTTAAAAAGAATACCACATTTTTCGCCGATTTGCAAGAAAATCTTGGGCAAAAAATTTCGGCTTTAATTTCTCGTTGAAAGTCGCAGTCAGAGATCGCTTTCTGGCTTGTGTTATACGCGCAATGTGATAGCACGAGATGACCGTGAACCCCACCCCGGAACAACAATCGTCCATCTCCCCGCGGGTCCACCTGCTACCATAAGCAGTAGATCCTCTGCGGAATATTGCTTCGTAGTATCAGCGATGTACTGTTGTATATCGGCTCTGTTGAACCCGTCCTCTGAAATTGTCTTTGCGTGTTCAACGCCTATAACGAGTACGGTTTCACCGACGCTGTTGCCTGGAGCAGCAATGTTATGGGCGATTGTGTTGAGAATGCCTTCTGCGGTGTTGCTCCCGTGGTCGTTAACTGTTTGCGGGCCTGCACCCGCAAAGATGGTAACAGTACTGTCGTCTGCTTGGAAACCGCGTTCGACATGCAACGGAGCCCAAGGACTTTCCTCCTCTTTCTCAGCAATGCAACAGGTATATTTTCCAGCGTGCCCGAATGCGGATCGGTCAAGTTCACCGGGTAATCCGCCACCGATATTGGTACAGATGAGCCGTAGTGTACGTCCGATGGTGGCATTCGCGCGCCATCCTTGTCCAAAGAGATTGAACCCGTCGTTGATCTCTAACGCCTTCCGGATGGGACCGTTCACAATGGCAATCGGTGAAACGTGGGATGTTGTGACTTGAACGCCGTGGAGATTGAACGGCTCGGAGGTCATCGCTTCCACTGCGGTGAGAATCAGCGGTAGATATGCCGGTTTGCAACCTGCCATGACGGCGTTAATCGCGACCTTTTCGACGGTGGCTCTGCCCCATTTCGGAGGGACAGCTGCGATAAGCTCATCCGGGTCCCGATCTGTACCGCTGAGCATACGTTCAACACGCTCAGGCGTCGGCGGAACAACAGGGAGTCCATCTGTCCATCCGTTCTCATAACAAACCTCAATGAGGTCCTCGGTTTCGTCAATTTCTAACGCTGTAGAGTGCCATTCTTGTGCCATGTGCGTTTCCTTTCTATATCATCAATTCTTTGAATATGTGCGTTAAGATATGTTATCATGTTAGCATAGATTTGTTAGGTGCGCAAGACGCTATTTGCTATAGGCAGGGCTATTGAGTTTTCGGTTTTTTCCTGATTTTTGATCCCCGACTGTCTACTGAAAACAAAAATCATCCAACTTGTAGGGGTAGGTCTTGTGCCTACCCTCTATTTCATTTTTTCACAAGCAAGGTCTCACATCGGCAAATTGATACATATTTCATCGCACTGGGACTAAAGTGAAAAATTTACGCAATCAGATTCTAACAAATTTCATGAACCCAACACATTTTTATAGTAAATCCCACAATTAACTATACACTAATGGGAGGGCGAGGTTAGAAACCTCGCCAGCGGCGGAAGGGTGCTTGTGTTTATAGCGTGTGCACTTATTTTTAGGATCTACTATAAAATACATTAGGAGCGAAAATGACAGCGATTACCCTTCAAGAAATTATTGCGGCGCGACGCGTCGTAACACATTTTTTAAAACCTACACCCCTGATTCACTATCCAGAATTGTCTGACCGACTCGGATTTCAAGCATACATCAAGCACGAGAACCATCACCCGACAGGTAGTTTTAAGGTGCGCGGCGGGTTGAATTTCATGCATCACCTGCCGCAAGCCCAACGTGAAAAGGGTGTAATTACGGCGACACGCGGAAATCATGGACAGTCGATTGCCTACGCCGCAACGCAGTTTGGGGTTGAAGCTACCGTTGTTGTCCCATACGGGAATAACCCAGAAAAAAACAGCGCGATGCAGGCGTTTGGTGCGGAATTGATTGAACACGGTGCCGATTTTGACGAGGCACTTGAATTGTGTGAAAAACTTCAAGCGGAACGCGGACTCTACTACGTTCATCCGTGCATGGAACCTGCGCTCTTCCACGGGGTCGGCACCTATTCGCTTGAGATTTTTGAAAGCCGCCCTGATGTAGACGCAATCATTGTGCCTATTGGCGGTGGCAGTGGCTGCTGCGGGGCGATCACAGTCTCCAAGGCAATTAATCCGAACGTCAAGGTCATCGGTGTGCAAGCAGAAAACGCGCCGGCTATCTACCGCTCATGGAAGACAGGACAGCGGGTAGAAACCGATTCTTGCGATACTATCGCAGATGGGATGGCGACCCGGGTGCCGTTTTCATTGCCGTTGTCCATTATCAAAAAAGGGGTCCACGACATTGTTCTACTCAGTGAAGCCGAGCTTGAAGAGGGCATCCGTTTGGCGTTGCGGTGGACACACAATTTGGCGGAAGGTGCCGGTGCCGCACCGATAGCAGCTGCGCATAAACTGACGGATACACTATCAGGGAAACGCGTCGTAATGGTGATGAGCGGCGGAAATCTCGACACGGAAACACTTAAGAAACTTCTTGCCTACCAGTTGTGAATCACGTAAACCGGGTCGGAACTTTTTGCCAATTGGACGGTTGCCCATTCCGCACCTTCTACGAATTCGTTGCGAAGGGCATTTGTTAGATCCGGATGGATGTGTAATGAGGCAAGATCCCAACGTAGATTTTCACTCTTTTCGACGACGACGTTGGAAGCTTCCGCGATGAGAGAGACACGCTGCAGTCCGCTGTTTTTCCGAGTTAACCGCACTGTTGATAGCACGTAGTGGATCGTTTGTTTCGGATCCCGCATTTCGGCTGCGTAAGGCTCATCTATAGAGACTCGGTAATGTCCAAAACGCATCAGTTTTAGATTGCCAAGAAACTGGTCGGTCTCATACACCTCTGGACGCGGTAAGCCGCCATAGATGATGATATGTCGGCAGTTATATTGTTCCAGCGCGTAGTCTATAGCGAGTTGTCCATCGGTGTAATCTTTATCTGTTTTTCCAACCCACGCTTGAACGGTATGTTTTGCTTTTGTTGCTCCTTCTTCAACTGAATCCATATCACCGATGAGGATGTCCGGGACGAGCGGCGAATCCTCCCGTTGATTTAATTCGTTAAATATCCTGAGACCTCCATCGGCACAGATAAGCGGGAAACGGTTTTTCACTGCACTTCCGATCTCTTGACGGTAGAAATCGAGATGCTGTGTATCGTAATAGCCGTTGAGGAAAATAAGTGCTGGTTTCATTTTTTAATTTTCCGTCATACGGATGTTGTATGAGCGAAGCAGTTGGATGGGATGGTAAGAGTGCTTAACACGTTTGAGGTTTTCTAACCCCGAATCGTCCATCGCGTTAACCCATCTATAAGTGCCGATCAATTCTTTGCAGAATTCGCGGTAGATAAACTGCGCCAACCCCTTGATCCCGATGTCTGTAATTTCAAATAGTACACACAATGTGTCTTTGTTCAGTGGGTATCCGAAGGTATACCCCCTAATTTCGCCATCAATACGGACAACCCTACCGATGATCCCGAGTGCCTCCGCATGCGTAATAGCAATTCGGTGTGTCGATCGAGAATCCTCAAGCATTGCGCAATAGACTGGGTCGTCGTTTTTCATCGCCCGTGCGGTGTGCCACGCGTCATAAAGCGTGAAGCACGCCTCGCGGTCAGCCTCGCTATAAGGACTAAATTCTGCCGAAGGATAACGTTCAGTAAAGGCGTTATAGGCATTCCGCTTGCTTTTGAAACGATTGCCGCGCAACTCGCTGAGTATGGCTGTCTTATAGAGGTATTCGGTCTCCTTCAAAGTGGCACGAAATCCGTTCTTTTCAAAAAAAGTGAGCAGCTCCGCTGGAACGTTTTCGATTCGGACGATGTGTTGATTCCGATTTGATTCTAACATAAATTGATATGCTGTGCGAATAACATCTGGATACGTGCGATTTTCAGGGGCGCACGGCATCGGCAGAATCGGCATGAAATAGTCCTCACCCTGTTTTGCGAAAATGCATAGATGTTCGGCGAGCAGTGTCCAATAGAACTGAAAATGTTCCTTCCACACGTAAAGCGGCGCGAAGGCGTAGGTGGAGAGGTTCGGACATGTCTGATGCGTGTATTCGTCAAAGAGTGGCTTGTCATGAAGCGTCAGCGGCTGGAGTTGCATCTGTCAACTTTTCTGGAGCATCGCTATCAGGAGATCGCTCCTGCTGAGCGTATGGACAATGTTCACGGTATCTTGATAATCGCCGATCAGGCTCCAATTGGCTATGATTTGTGCACTCACCTCATCGGATTCAACATAATCGATGACGGAACGGATATGTCGCTGAAAGGCTTCTGTTTCGAGATGTGCTTCTCCAAACGGGCAAAGGGTATCTACGCCAAGCACAACCTCGTTTCTATCTTCACTGAGCATTAGCGCGAACGGATAAAGTTGACAATCAAGCGGACGGATTGGGTAGATGGTGCAATGACTCGTTTCTGGTTCAAAAAAGGGACAGATATAGAAATCGTTGTGGGGTTTTAACTGGATCTGAGCACTTTTTCTGTCTGTCTGTGGACGGAATATCACCGGATCGGCACCGTGTGCAATGGTTTTTTCCATCTCGGTTTCGGTGAAGATAGGCGCGAGCGGGCTGTCCGCTTCTAAAAATCGGCAACAGACATCACACGAGAAACAGACAGCACTCGGAATGATTTGGTAAAGTTGTTTATCTGACGTATTGGGCATCTGTTTTGAATTAGGTAGACGTTTTAAAGCCTGTGCCTGCCTGGATGAGTTTACCTGCCATTGCATTCTCCCGGATCCCAGAAAGTGGATCCTGCTTCCCCTGAATCGCGGCATCCGTCAAGACCTTTCGAGGCTGCCTCAAAGATGCGGCTAAAAGGAAACTCTCTGTGTTTAAAGCCGCTTTGGTAATACCTTGCAAGATAGGCTCGCCCTTTGCAGGTGTCCCGCCATGTTGGCAGATTTCCTGATTTTCTCGCTGGAACTGAATCCTTTCTATTTCCTCATTGAGAGAAAATCGCGTGTTGCCAGTATCTGTAATTCGGATTTTCTGCAACATCTGTCGCACAATGACCTCAATGTGTTTATCATTGAGGCTATTTGCTGGGTAGCCGTTTTGTATTTCGTTGACGAGATAAGCCCAAAGGGCTTCCTCGCCTTTAACATACACCCCGTTGATGAGCGCGCTGCCTGTTTTCAAAATATGATGTGGATTTGTAACATCCCCTTTTTTCCGCTGAGGTGCCTCAAACAATTCGATCAGACGAGGGATTCCTGTTACAATGTTTGGCATGTTATCGCTATGAATAGGGTGTCTGGTCAATAGAGGCTGCATGTTAAGTTCGCTAATGGATTGCGCTGCGCTCAAACCGATGGCTTGCCTTAATCTAACGGGCATTCCATCTATTAAATCGGTGCCATAGCATTTTGCACATATTCCGTTTTCAGTTTCGCATGTCAGAACGGAGTGGACCTGAACTTCTTTAATGTTCACCTTTTGGATGACAGCAGCTGCCTGGGGCGTTATAAGCGAACCTGCATCAACAAGAATCTTTTTTGTGATCGGATGCCTGATATTTCGTGCGGAGGTTCTCCCGCTGATTTTAAAAGCGAGGCTGTTCCGTTCCGTAGCGAATTTTCGGATTGCATTGCGGGTGCCGCAATCCTCTTCCGTAATTAAGACATTCATTGCGACGTTGACAAGCCGTCGATTAAGGGCAATTGCTGTTGGGAGTGCCATTCTCTTCTTAACGTTGCTGTTGCGGAGATGAGCGGCTGCCTTGAAACAGTCAATCTCCGTCAATCCGTCGCGATGGGAAGTCGGTATAATATGATCCTTTACACTTTGAAGGGTTCCGTTGCTCGTTGTGTATTTGAACCCAAGTTTTTGGAGGTTCTGAAAGAAAAAAGTCGGGGCCTTTGTGTCGAGGATATGCAGAGATTGAGTTAGGAGTTCTGTTAACGTTTGCGGGGTCGCTTCGTCATTGAAAAATGGAATGTGGACGTTCGTATGTTTGTCCTCCCATTCCAAACCTTGCGGAAGAATTTGGCTAAAAATGACACGTCCCACTGTGGTCAGAATCGGTTCTTGTTCCTTTGTGAAGAAGAATTGGACGCTATCGTGGAGTTCCAGTTTGCATGATTCATGTGCCAGTATCACCTCTTGGGGATTTGTATAGCGGCGGGAGTACCACGGTTTGTCCTGAATAAACTCAAATGCCTGATCGATATAGGCTTTGTGCAAGGCTTCCGCGTCCGCAGTATGTTCAGGCAAAGTTCTCGTCAGAAAATTTAACCCGCTTACCATATCTGGATGTGGGGTTATTGTGGGCCTACCGTCCGCTGGGTTTCGGATATTACGGGTGGCGAGCATACGGAACCTTGATTCAAGGCGAGCATTTACCCTGATCGGCACATGGACGGTTACCTCGCCGCCCTCACCATCAGAATTAAATATTTTATAGACGTGTATCGGAACCCGGATTGCATCATTTTCTACCAGGATAGGTAGGAACGCTTGGATCCCGAATTTATGGAAGGTAGACCGACTACTTAGCAGAATAGGGTGTTGATCGATGACCTCCTCCAAGACTTCCCATACGGGGGAATCTGAATCAACGTGAGTGGCGAGAGATTTGGCACGCCTGAGGGTCTGTGCGTAATTATAATCTTGCAGCTTCTTAATAATAAAAGGTCTGAAAAGTTTGACAGCCATCGATTTAGGAAGTCCGCATTGGTAGGGTGCTAATTCAGGATCGGGAACGAGGACGCTACAGCCAGAGTAGTCTACGCGTTTCCCACGTCTGTCCTGCCGGAAGGTCCCGTAATCTCCAGATAAGCCCTGGGTAATTGATTTTAATAGACGGTTGCCTGGTCCCTTAATACGTCGCAAACTCCGTTGATTGTCAAAAAGCTCGTCAACGGCTTCTTGCAGCATTCTATTCTCATTCCAGAGAATCGTGTTCGGTGAATGGAAGCCTATCAATTTACGAGTTCGATTGTTACGGTTGAGGACACGACGGTATAATTCATTGCAATCTGGGGTGATATACCGACCCGGAGCAATAGGGAGAAGCGGACGTAGAGACGGGGGACCGACAGAAATCACATCCATAATCATGGATTCTGGGGACTGTCCGGATGCGACGAAGGCTTCCACCTGGTTTATCTGTTTGCTAAGTTTGCGTTTCTTCTGCTCGCTACTCGTGGTTAACACAGCAGCTTGGAGTTTGTCTATTTCTGTTTGTAAGTCGATGCTGCGTAGGATTTCACGAATAGCTCTTGCACAGGTGTCTGCCCGAAAACCGCCCTGATATTTCTTGCTGTATTTTGCGTATTCATTCTCGGTCAACAGCTGCCGAGGCGCAAGCGGACACTCTGAATCGGTCACCCCAAGAACAACAAAGGCATCGGCATAGAGGATCCGGTCAAGTTGGCGTGGGGTGAGTTCACAGAGGGCAGCAATTGGGGACGGAAAAGCCTTGGAAAACCAGATATGCGCCACGGGAAACGCGAGTTGGATATACCCGAAGCGTCCACGCCGCACACCTGAGTGCGTTACCTCTACGCCACATCTCTCGCATATTGTTCCCGCATGTTTAATACGTTTATACCTACCACACTTACACGCCCAGTCGTTTTGCGGTCCAAAAATAGTCTCACAGAAAAGTCCTTCAGGCTCCGGGCGCAACGAACGGGAGTTCAGAGTCTCTGCTTTCTTAACTTCGCCGCAGTCACAGGTGCCTTTCTCTGGGCATGGCCAAGTATATCCTTCTGTACCGCGCAATTGACATGCAGTTCGTTTAGCCCGATCTTTTATTTCCGCGGCTGAAGCAATTCTGATGGAGACGCTGTCAAAGTCGTCAGGTATCTCATCTATAACAACAGTTGCGACTGATTTTCTGTCTATGCTGTCAAAGTTGTGTTTTTTTTCATGAGCGTTCATAAGAAAGGAAATTACCGATGGCACTAATTACGACCTGTATCTCCGCTTCGGTTAAACCCGGATGGAGCGGTAGACTCACAACCCGTTCAAATGCTGCCTCGGCACACGGAAAATCGCCGACACAGTAGCCGTATTGCGCCTGATAAAACTCAAAGAGGTGTAACGGGATATAGTGGACACTGCATTCAATGTTTGCCTCACGCAAGGCTCCGATAAATCCGTCGCGTTCACCGGGGGGGAGTTGGATAATATAAAGATGCCACGAATGCTCGTTCGGGTTCTCCGGTGCTACAGGCGTGCTGATTTGTGGAAAACTTGCGAGTTCTGTTTGATAAATCTGCGCAAGGTTTCGGCGGCGTTCATGCTGTTTGTTGAGCTTCATGAGTTGACACAATCCCATCGCCGCTTGGATATCGGTCATGTTGTATTTATAACCTTCAGTCGCGATGTCGTACCGCCAGATGTCGCGCGCTGATTGCCGTGCCCAAGCATCTTTGTCAATGCCGTGAAGTCGCATCGTGCGGAGCGGTTTGGCGAACGCATCGCTATTCGTTGTAATCATACCGCCTTCCCCTGTTGTCAAATTTTTGTTCGCATAAAAACTAAAAGCCGACAGGTCACCCATGTTCCCGATGTATTGTCCTTTGTATTCGGTTGGAATGGCGTGGGCAGCGTCATCAATGAGGACGAGGTTGTGGGTTCGGCAGATGTCCTGTATCGCATCCATATCGCAAGGGAGTCCAGCGATATGGACGGGTAGTATCGCTCTTGTACGTGGCGTTATCGCCTGCTCAATCTTGGTTGCGTCAATATTCAACGTATTCGGATCAATATCCACAAAAACGGGTTTTGCACCGACATATCGGATCGCCTCGGCAGTGGCGGTAAAGGTATAAGGCGTTGTGATGACTTCGTCACCGCTACCGATCTCGGCTACAACGAGGCTCAGATGCAACGCGGCGGTGCAAGAACTGACAGCGATAGCGTGTTTAACACCGAGGTATTCAGCGAAAGCGCGCTCAAACTCGCGCACGCGGTTCCCCGTGCTAATCCATTTCGAGGCGAGCACCTGGCTGACGGCTTCGATTTCGGTATCGTCAATCCAAGGACGACTAAAGGGTATAAAAGGATTTTTTGCCATTTTTTTAATTTTCCTTGCGGTTCGGTGAAGTTCGTCCGGGGTTTCAGGATCGTCTCCGTATACCTGAAGAAACACTTTCTTCGCATTGGATTTTAGCGTTTGCAAAAACCCCTCCACTTCGTTTTAGGCTTCGCGTTTTTAATTTTCCGTTTGTTGTAGGATCTGGATCATTGCCTCAAGGGCGAGGGTGTAACTATGCGTTCCGAAACCTCCAATGACACCGACAGCAACCGCTGATATGTAGGAATGATGCCGAAATTCTTCGCGAGCGTAAATGTTAGAGAGGTGAATCTCTATGACGGGGACTGCAACGGTGGAGAGCGCGTCTCGGATCGCAACGCTTGTATGTGTATAGGCTGCAGGATTAATCAGGATACCGTCTGCCCAGTCGATGTGATCCCCAATAATAGAGACGAGTTCACCTTCGTGGTTAGATTGAAAGATTTTAAGTGTAATATTGTGAGGTGATGCCGCTGCATGTCGGTCGAGTGTGTTGTTAATATCCGATAACGTTTGATGTCCGTAGATTTCCGGCTGACGTTTTCCCAAAAGATGTAGATTCGGTCCATGGAGGACGAGGATATTCATACGTGTATTTCCTTTTTTTCTGAAATATTGCCTGTGCAGTAAAGAGTATACAACGGGTAATAAAAATTTGCAAAGTTTTTCATCGCTTCTATCGTTATTGTGTTTTAGAGGGTAGGGCGTTCGTAGTCTGAATCAGGATTTGCAGAATTCAAGGATGGACAGGATATTGAGAGGAACTGTCTTCAGCCCCAGCGGGGCGGCATGTATGTAGTAGAAGGTAGACCCCAAAGAACAAAGCCCCAGCGGGGCGACATCTCTATCTTTGAAAACATCCGTGGTTTTCCATAACACATTTCCTTTGAACACGGACAACTTTCCAAAGAGGAACTTGGGTTAAGATAGATTATACGAAAGCTGCACTACAAATGACCTTGACGGACGATCCAGATTGCTCATCGGAATGATGTCGAAGCTTTTCCAAATCCGCCATGTTGTAGCGGTGATAAAGAATCGTAAGTTCGGTGAGCAACGCATCTCCTGTAATTTTTCTGCGATGTAAACGATTGATTTCTCGCTTGATAACTTCGGTGAGCGGCAGACGAAAAGCTCGATCAAGGTGGCTTATAGATTCTGTATCCTTTGATGTGCTGCTAAGGATTCTCAATTCCTTCTGAATGTACCTTTGGGCACGCGTTAATTGCCGTGCTGAAAAGACATTGCGATTTTTGTTCTGTACTGTAAAATCTTTTTGCTGTTTCACAACGCGGGTGTTATGTTCAGGTGGGAGAGGCTTCCCTTCCAATTCAGGATCACATTGGAGACGTTGGAGAATCTCCGCTGGATCTGTAGTAACCAGTTGTCCTTTTTCGTCAAACAGACAAGGTTGTTGATATGAACCCAAACGACAGAAGATGTAAGTGCCTGTTGTGTCAGCGGGAATACCCGTGCGGATACCGTCTCTCAGATTTTCAATACGTTCGTATTCCTCTGGTTTTTGCCGTTTGATTTGGCGTAATATCTCTTCTGCTTCGATAAAACTCATGCCTGTTTCTTGGCTATCTTCAAAAAGATTGAGTTGTGCGTTGTCCTGTTCATAGATTGCGTACATCGCCTCTTCGTTGATTTGTTCAGTATTGTCAAGGATTGCTGCATCTTCTCCAATGGTATCATGAATTTCCTGAATTCGGTTTCGGAGTGTTTCTTGCAAGCCGAGGTTGCTTTCAATACCCAGTTCAGGTAGGAAATTAAAGCCGTGGATCTCGTCAAACTCACTGCCTATCCGATCAATACGTCCGAAGCGTTGAATTAAACGCACGGGGTTCCAGTGGAGATCGTAGTTAATTAGCATCCCACAATCCTGCAGGTTCAATCCTTCAGCAAGAACATCTGTAGCAATAAGTGTGTTAAGTTCATTTTCATCGGTGCTCTGTCTATGTTCAGGATTTGCGTTAGGTGCAAACCTTGCAACAATTTTCTGTTTATCCTTGTTACTGCTATAGATAACCTCAGTGTCCTCAGTCTTTAAATTGTTGTAAAGATACTCTGCTGTATCAACATAACGTGTAAAAATAAGGCGTTTTCCGTTACACAGCGGTTTAGTGTCGAGGAGGTTTTTGAGTGTCTGAAGTTTAGCATCTTCTGCAGTTGTAATTCCTTGCACCGGTTCCAAAATCTGTGTGAGCACCTCAATATCGTGTTGAATATCTTTGCGGAGTGCTTTAACATCGAAGTCTTTGATGTCATAAGACTCAGAGAGTTTTTGCAGTTGGTCTAGAACATCAAAAACCTTGCGTTCATCTACATCCATATCCGCATCGTTAATGTTACTTGCATCGTAAAGGATCTGTTGTGCTTCCTCACCGGCAGCGACGGTGCCGTTATCAAGTGCATTGAGAAAAATTTTGTGGACGTTCAGAAGTCGAGATATAGTTTGTTGAAAGGCATAAACGCTGGATTCAAAACGTTTGAAAAGGAGAACGCGAATTAAACCTCGCAGGTTTTTGCCAGCACTCAGTAAATCTCTATAAGGAGCAATTCCTTGCTTTTCCTTCTTAACGTAATGCCAGAGTCCATACCGCGCGTAGGTCAATTGTGCAGCGGTAGTAGTTCTTGCTGTGCCGAGATGCTCTCGAATTTCTTGATAGAGTCCTTTGTAGGTTTCTTCGATACTATATTCGACTGTAGTGAGTATTCGTTGTGGGAAAAATTGCTGTGTGTCACCGATTCGGACATAAGCGCGCCGGTGATGATTTAGGTAATCATCAAATTGGGTCGGATCAACGGGGTCATGTGTTTCTGCATCGTATCCGTACCATCGCAAGATATGGTTCCGGGTGCGGCGAATGAGAATGTGCTGTAGAAGAACACGGAGGTCTCGCGTACCATTTTCAATGTGGCGAAAATATTCACGCAGGTGTGCTGGCTCAAGTGGCAGGGCGGTGTCGTCGTCTGGATGGAAGAGTTTGAATTGGTGGTAGATATCCCAAGCACTTTTGTTGCGCGGAGTGGCAGTGAGGAAGCAACTTTTTTTGTCACCCGTTGTTAAGAATTCTTGCAAGATTCGATAGCGTTGTGTCCCCGGATTTCGGAAGTTATGGCTCTCGTCAACAAGGATAAAATCCCTGTTCTCGTAATGCTCAAAAAGTAGATTTCGAGCATGGTCTTCGTCACCACTAAGAATCCCACTGGATTCTATTTGTGCATTAAGATGATGAACCTCGTTGTAGCGTTCCCACATGGGTTTGAGCGCGGGAGGACAGAAGATTAGCGGACGGGCATTTTCGACCTGTTCAAAGTACTTTACAATAGCAGATCCGATGTAACTTTTTCCCAATCCGACCACATCAGAGACGAAGGTGCCACCGTATTTGTTAATAATTTTAATCGCTTGCCACACTGCGACCTGTTGAAAGTCAGCCAACTGCTCCATCAATGTTGCAGTAGGCGAAAGCCTGTCTTCATCCCGTTCGAGTCGCTCCTTGACCAGTTCATAGAGCGTTTTTATGTAGATATCATAAGGACGAGTGGGGGCGAGCGCCCAAGAGGTTTGCATCTCCTCCATTAAGGCTTCGTCAAAATCTTCAGATTCGTCCCACAACTCCTCAAACCAGTTTCGGAGCTGCTCCTGATTGGCGTTGCCGGAAACAACAACGTTCAATTCGGCATTGCTCGTTAAGCCTGCCAAAGTGAGATTGGATGAACCGACAATAGAGGTGCCAGTTACATAACCTGGCTTGTAGTCAAAAATATAGGCTTTGGCGTGGAGTCTGCCTTTAGTGTAAATTCTGACTTTCAGTTTTTTACTGATAATCATATCCACTAAGATTCTGATTAATTGCTCGGATTCATCAGTTTGTGGCATTACGTCAATACACCCGCGCAGATTTTCGGCGGTTTCGCTTGCTCTTGTCCTGCGCTTTGCTCGGTTTGAGTAGGCAAGCTCCTCGGTGGCGTTTTCGATTGCTGACAACTCCCTATACCCTTCGGCGAGTTGTTCAATAGTTTCGCGCGTACTCGTGTTACCAATAAGGAGTCGGAGTTCCGTCAAATTCTGTAGTTCTTTTGCAATACTCGTGAAACCTGAGAGGAAAAAGTAGCCTACAGCGAAACGGGCGCGTTCAGTGGAATCTAAGTTAAGATGGACGTGTTCAATCAGTTTTTCGTTTCGATTATCAATGATGTCGTGTTTCATATTTCTCATTCTGATTACTTATTTTTAGCCTTCTCAACGCGAGTTGTGACAAGTTGCGTAACCGCTTCATAGACTCCATCGCGTTCACCTGTTGTGAGATTGAGTACATGAAAAATAATTGCGTCAAGGTCACGTCGATTGCTTTCCTCAATGTCCTTTTGAATCGTGCCGATTTCCCTCTGGACTAGCACTTCCACTAAATTAGCATTGAATGTCAACAATTCGGGTTTTATAATGCAAAAATCTTTTACCTCATATACGGCCGTTTTCAACGCGCCCCCACCAAGCGAATGAAAACCTGAGAGGAGTTTGAAAAACATCATAAAGGTTGAATCGAGTAAAGCCGTTAACGTGTCAATATTATCTTGGGATTTAATTCCATAAAACTTGTCACTTTCATATATTAATGGCGCATTTCGGTGGACCTTAAAGGATTCGTGCATTGTTTCGATCCAAAGCAGATCGGCAAAATCCCGTTTACCTAAGTCATACCAACGTGCGCGTCCCTTGCAACTCGGTCGCTGATGATACCCTTGTCTCTCTCCCCATTTGATATACTCCAATACAGCCGTGTCTGCTAGTGCCTCTCTGTCCGCATGACACATAAACAACTTGAACAGCAACTGGTTTGGATCCACGCGGATGTTTTTACACTCACGCGGACTTTTGATAACTGGCTTCAAAAATTCTTCCTCAATTCCCCATTCCTGAATATGTTCAGCGTCAAGATAGAAAAAGTCATTCGCACCCGTTGTGAAGCCTCGTCTCACCTCCGCGATATCCGCCAGACGCACCAGTTTATCCTTTCCCTTCTCCAGAATTGTCCAGTAGATGTCTGGAGCTCGCAGATATTTTCCACCCCATTTGTCCCCGATGTATTTTCCATTTTCGTCGTTTCCATTGACTAAGAGTGATTTTTGGGGCAACAGGTGAATACGGTATTCAGGGAGGGTAACGCGCACTTCAGTTTTTTCAATTTCATAGAAAATGACAGCATCCAGGATCGCCTCAAATGGCACGGTGAAGTTGACGAAACGCGCCATGTGTTGCAAGCAAGACTCTTGATTTCTATTCGGAGCAGAAATGAGACATATCACGGTATTGACATCTGCAGTTGCAAAGGAACGTTCCGCCGAATTATCCAAAACCATCTTAACGTAGCACTGTTTGAGAAGAAATTCCTGCAGATTTTTGCCGTAACCCACATCTAACCATGAATTGGAGGTGATGGTGCAAAAGCTACCTTTTGGATTAAGTAAGGAGAGTCCATGAAAATAGAAGTAGACGTAAAGACCATTTTTCGCATCAAGCTTGTGTTGGACTGTGTTTCGGTTTTCTTTATAGCCAAAGTATTCTGGGAATGCTTGATAAACAGATCTCTCCAATTTTGCTTTGTACACCTTCTTATTATCGGGTATTTTTGACTCTTCGCTCGGCAACATTAGATCTCTAATGTCTTCTTGGCGGGTATATGGTGGATTTTCAACCACAATGTCAAACCCATCACGTTGGTTGAAGATTTCAAAAAAGTCTATATCCCAGACAAAAGGGGTAGTTGTATTTGATGAGAGTGCTGCACGTGTACGTCGTATCTGTGCGCGGTTCTCCTTATCTCGGGTGAGCTCACGCTGTTTCTGGGCTGTCTCAATATTTAACTGGTGAGGTTCACGTGGAGTCAAACCATCAATCGTAAGTTGTTCCGCTGGGTCTTCAAGCCAGGCTTCAGTCGCGCGAATATCTCTGTCCAATTGGAATTCGCGATTTTCAAGGAGTTCTCGGAAAATACTGTATTTTGCGGTTTCCACGTCTTCCTTTTCAGCGTATTTCCTATTCTCCACGCCGTTGGAAAACTTGAATTTTTCATCTTGGAAGTCCTTGATTTTGCGTTGAAGGTTAGGTGTCACACGGCTGCCGAGAGCTCGCGTTTGGGCAAGATTCATACCACCGATATCTTGGACAATACTATCACCGTGTCGAATATTGAAGGAGAAATCTGGTAATAAGGGATCTGTTCTCACGTTCAGTTCTGCTATAGTAAATTCTGCGTCAATAATCAGCGCGAGCCAGAGTCGAAGTTCAGCGACTTTGCATGCCCACGGCTTGACATCAACACCATATAGATTTTTGACAATAAGTGCCTTTCGGCGTTCAAAGTGGGATAACCCCTTAATACTGAGAGACCGTTGGGCACGTTCCCGCAAATCATCCAGAACGTAGAGCATGCCGACGAGGAAAGAACCGCTACCACACGCCGGATCGACCACCGTGATTTCTGTGAGATGCTGATGGATTGCTTCCCATAGGTTAGCGAGTTTAGCATCTGCCTCCATCTTTTCTTCGGGTTCAAAGGCGAAAAGTACCTCATAGAGAAGATGTTTGTCGTCTTCAGTACCAATATGGTTAGAAAGATTATCGACAACTGCGAGTCTGCACATTAAGTCAATTTCAACGCGCTGCGTATAGAAGATCCCAGCATCAACTTTTTCTTTCTCTTCTGCAGACACAAGGCTCTCGTAGACTTTACCAATCATCTCTGGGTCAACTGCGACCTCTTGATCAAGCGGTGTATCTTCTGCAATCGTAAAGTTGTATTGCTCAAAGAAAGTGAAGATATCTCCCCACAAGTCATCCGAGATGTTAACAATGTAATCTGTGTCAAGTTCGTTTTTCCGAAATAAACCACCATTGAGATATGGCGCAAGTTGCAGGGTTTCCCGAATCTTAGTCGGAAAGTAGGTATAACCTCCGTGAAACCGATTATTGAACGCTTCAAAAAAGAGGACATTTAACCATTTTTGAACGAAGGTATCTGTAGGTTGGGATTCGTTTTGATATGTTTCCCAAAAAGTGCGAAGGAATTCGATGTCATCTCCGAGCCACCGTTTTCGCTGGACAAAATAGAGAAAGAGGCACCGACTGAGGAATTGTTGGGCATAATCGTGTGCCCATTTTGCATCGCCTGTCCGATTATAGAGTTCAGTTTGTAGTTTCTCGAAAACACGCTTGTAGTCTTTAAAGAATGCCTCTGTAACTTTTTCCACGTTGAAAGCTTGTTCATGTCCCGCTCTAATTTCCAGCGCGGTCAGTAGTTCACGAGTCTGAAAAAGAGTATCTGGTTCCCCCATATCCTCAAGATCAAGCATCGCAATCCGTTCGGCTGCCGTGCGGAGTCTCTCATCGGATGCGATGGTAATCCGTCGGAAGAGGTTGCGTTGTGCTAAAGGTTTCGCGCGTTGTTCCTCAGTTTTCTCCTCTTTTTCGCGGGCAAGTTTAACGTTAATAAAATGCCATTGGTCTTGCGCAAAATTGCTGAAAACATAAAGGGCATCTGGATAATCGCTTTGGAGATGTACGATAATTTGGCGTTCGTGAGTTTTAAGGAGTTTGTCAGTCTTGAGTTGAGTGTAGATGATGTAAAAATCTTTGTCTTTCCCACCGGTAGCGAAACGGACGGGAGTTTTTGCTACTAAATCGGTAGTACTTTCAGGTAGGTGGTTAATAGGGGTATTGTCGCGGTCGTAGTTGAGTTCTACCCAGAAAAGTTCTTTAAGCGATTCCATCCCTTGAAAATTTTCCAAAAGTTCGTGGATTCGTTGTGTATTTTCGAGTGTTGGCATTAAGTTTATCTCCAAATTCTAAATTTTGCGATTGCATTTTATTCTGAATATGTTTTTAAGTCAACAGAGACTTCAGTTTTTTCAAAATACCTGAATCATCAACCAAATCATCAACCCCTCTAAAACTTTATATTTTCTCGGTTTATCGTGTAATCATCAACCCAAATTGCTTAGAAATCATCAACCAATAGATAGTGAGTTCCCCGTCCCTTTCCTACTTTTTTTAACACACCTCTGTCTACCAAAGTCGTCAATTCTTTATGGGATGAGACATGTGAAAGATGAGCAAGGGCTTGTAATTCTCGATTGGTGATTTGTCCATGTTTCTCGACATAGGAAAGAATTTCCAACTGCCTCGGGGAAAGTTTGACCTGTCCAATTTTATCTCGCAAAGCTCTATCCCGGCTGTGATCAAGCACTTCTATTTTTATCTTCTGCATTTCTTCAGCAATACCAGCAGTGAAATACTCCAACCATGTTGTGAGCTCACCTGTTTTCCGTACACTCTGCAAGGCTTCATAATAGGCAGTAGGGTTCGTATCGTAATATTCCTCAAGGGAAAAGAGTTTCTTAATATCATAACCAGCATGATAAAGTATGAGATTTGCAAGTGCACGTGCGGTTCTACCGTTACCATCAAGGAATGGATGAATGGCAACCAGTTGATAGTGGGCGATGCCTGCTTTGAGTAATGGTGACAGTTGGTTTGCCACGTCTGAACGCAACCAGTCAACCAGTTCGAGCATTAGAATGGGCACTTCTAAAGCGGATGGAGGTGTATAGATAATTTCTTTGGTATTGCTATTGACAACATAATTCTGAATTTTTCGGAATTCGCCTGGTTCATAGCCGCCTTCTATTCCTGCAAGCGTCAAGTAATGTATATGTCGAATCGTACGGAGATCCAATTCCATGTTGGGATCGCCGTAGACATCATCAATGAAGGCTGCAACTTTCAGATAATTGCGAACTTCTTGTATGTCTCGATCTCTGGCAACAATAGGTTTGTCGTCAACGATATCTCGAACTTGTTCTATAGTAAGTTCCGTTCCTTCAATGCGGGTGGTGTGATGCGCTTGTCGGATTAGTGCCTCTTTTTGGAAACGCGATTGCCAAATCGGAAGAATCGCTGAGTTTTCAACAACCTGCTTTGCACCTTCGATTTCCATGAGATTTCTAACGATAATATGTGTATAGTTGAACTCTGGTGTGAACATAATTAACCATCATTTTAAATGCAACTGATGAACGATACTTATATCCTCCAGCAATGGAGTATTGATATCTATTGTAGGACTTACGCAAAATTGAGTTGAGACCCATTCCTTGCTATTGCACAAAACATTTACCATCATGGCTCGGTGCGGTTAGAAATTCAGATCGCATATGGGCGAGTAGACCGCAAAACCGCACCTACCAGTGGAGCACCTAAGTCCTATATTGTATGGGAAATTGATAATGATGATTCTGATTTTCCATACAATACAATATTTATGAGACCTTTTCTTCGGATAAATACTACGCATCAATGGCATGCCCGAATTTTTGACGAAATTCGTCGTGAACCATCTGTTCATAGCCGGTTGTCTGCGTTATGGGAATATCAATAGGCATCATTCCCAAACGTGAGGATTCATATAAGGCAATACACATCTCCACATCTTTCCGCCCTTCAATACCGTACTCCGGTGGTTCGCCTGTGAGTGCTGCCTTCGCGATGGTCATGATCTCCTCAGCCGTTCCGACATTCCAATCATCAATCGCATACGTTCTGAACGGATTTTCATAGACAATCTCTGGATCCGTGTGAACTACGATCCTGGAAAGAACATCTACGCCATCAACCTGATGTCGTTCCGTTTCGATCGGGATGTCTTTCATTTCACCGTTGACAAGGACGCGGAGTGGAAAGTCGGATGTCCAGAAATCGACATCTGTTATCACACCCTTCGTTCCCATAATCTGCCTGTACTTAATAGTTTCTTCCCCGACTTGGGTGGTCTCATAGACACCGACACCCCCGCTTTCAAATTCGATAAGGGCGTGCCCCCAATCTTCGTATACGTTGTTGGGACCCGGAGCGAACTGCTTGGTGATACCGGTGATTCTTTTCGGCTCGCTTTGTGCGTAAAACCGGATCTGGGACATCCGATGAACACCCATATCGATGCAAACGCCGGAGTGGGAAGTAAATGTCGAGATAGGTGATTCTATGCCGCGCGGCTTTCCTGCACCGTGAACAAACTGCCGACGTCCGAAGGGTTCAATAAAGTGCACTCGCATAATATCACCAAGCACACCCTCCTGGATCAACTTTATGATAATTCGATCCCCGGGCATCCGAAAGTAGTTCTCGGCGACTTCAAAGTGGACACCGTTTTTCCTGCAGCTATCTATGATTACGTCACAGCAGGTAAGGGTAGGTGCCATCGGTTTTTCGACGATGGGGTGCATCTTATGTTCAGCGACCATCTTCGCAATCGGATGGTGCGTATAATCGCCGGTACTGATGTCTACGACATCAATATCACTGTGTTTTTCAAGCATCTGCTCGACATCCGTATAGTACGGCAGTCCATACGCCTCACCGGCTTCGCGAGCCGTGTCTGCATCTGCATCACATACAGCGACGTAATCTAAATCTCCTCTTTTCGTCAATTCGGCGATTGTCGGTAAGTGCCAACGTTTTGCCACCCAACCGCAACCCACCGATGCAATTTTGGCTTTCCGCATTCCTCCATCTCCTTCAATTCCTTGGCTTAGAGGTTAATGGACAACACCTACCTCTGCGAGCCAAGCATCCAGCAGCTGCATGTTGCCGAGCGTATCATCCCAAGACATCGCCGGCGCTTGCCGATCTGCGATATGTGCCGCAACCGTATCCGCTTCATAAGTAAACAGATCCCTATCGGCAGCGACCGTCACTTCAGTGGCTTCGCTACTCTGGGACGATTGAACAATAAGCTGCGTTGCAGGGAAAGCTGTGTCAAGTGGTAATGGTGTTCTCGCACCTCGACAAGGTGATGATGGCAGCCACGGGTTTGGAATCATTAGTGTTCCCTCCGTACCGTAGACGATAACATTACTTCCGTAATTGCATTCAACCGCACAAATTATTTCCGCGATAATGTCATTCTCAAATTTCAGAGTCGCCGCTGCGATATGGTCAACACCTGTAGGACCAACTTTGCCGTTCCCTCTTACAGAGATCGGATCCAGGAACAGTTCATTCGCCGCTGCCCCTGCGATTTTCCGCGCCATTGAAGCAGTATAACCCCCAATGTCTAAAATACCGCCACCGCCCATTTCATGGTTGTAGATCCGGCTCTGTGGGTTAAAACCGGAACGGTAGCCGAACGTCGCCCGAATTGCTTGGACCTCACCGATCGTACCGTCTTGTATAAGTTCGACCATTTTTGCGATCTGCGGATGGCAACGATACATAAACGCTTCCATGAAAAACACGTCATGTTCGCGTGCTGCATCCACCATAGCAACGGCTTCGGCGCGATTCATACTGACAGGTTTTTCGACAAGAAGGTGTTTGCCGACTTCTGCACACTTTATCGCCCATTCCGCATGCAGTGGATGAATGGTTGCAATATAGATAGCATCGATATCGTCATCCGTCAACAGATCGGCGTAATCGTCGTATTGGCGGGGGATGCTGTAATCGTTAGTGAGTCTATCCATACGCGATTGCGTGCGACTTGCAACAGCAAGAATCTGCCCGGAATCCGTAAAACGCATTCCGTTGCAGAAGACATAAGCGATGCCGCCTGCACCCATAACGCCCCAGTTTAACATTTTTTCCTCCTACTAACTGCTTCGTTCTTTTGCTTCTGCGCGTTTGCTGGCAAGCGGATGCATAATACCGGCACCGGGGGGCCAGACACCTGGATCCGCCTTGATCCAATCACACAATTCCTGGGCGTATGGCGTTAAGGTTTCCCAAATTTCGTGCGGCATAATCCTGCTGAAACCGTGTTGTGAACGCCACGGGGCGGCGTATTCAACATTAGGCAGTGCACGAATTTCTTTTGAGAGGTTAGGGGTTGCGCCATGCCATGCGCGGTTATCTCGGAATACACCGGAACCAGCCGTTGCTCCGACGAGCGTTGAATGTTTCATCCAATCGGGTTCATCACTCGGAGGCGGTGGATTTTGTTGCAGTGTATGTGTACCCGGAATTTGACGAATCGGACCGTTTTCCCACGTCAAATCGCACATGATGAAGTTGATCGTTACGGTCGGCGGTGTCATCTCCATGACCATTTTTTGCGTCGGGACATCGAGATTTCCGTTGTCGTCTCTATGGAATTGAACGCCAAGTCGTTCCGCTTGTCTGATGCGGGCTTCGGAGAGGTGCTGTGGATCCCTACCGTCGGGATGCAAGTGCTGATACTCTACTGCACCAGGGAGACAAAGATCGCCGCCTGAACCCCACACTCGGTAATCCGAAGAACCGAAAATTTCTGCGACAATCGGGGTTGTTGTTGGCAAATCTATCATATTCGCCCAAGCGGGGTGGTGCAGCATCTGTCTTGATGCGGAAGAGGTACCGTAGCTATAGCGGTGTGGCAGCCGTCCGGTTTCGGTTACGTATTTTCTGTTTCCGGGTCCCGGTACTGAGAGAATATCGCGCAGTGCTTCAGCACACCCGTCTCTCCATTGCGCGAGTTGTTCGGGATTGAGAAGATCTTTGACGACAGCAAAACCATCGCGATGGAAGATTCGAGCGATTTTTTCAGTTTCGTGGGGTTCACAGATTTCGAGTCCACGAATGCCGTTGTGCTCGCGTAGTTTTCCACGCAGGGCTTCGACCTCTGGGTCGTCGTAGACCCGTCGCTTCGGTGAGTTCGGATCTGCGACACCGAAGCCTCTATTGCCGGGTGGAACGTTTCCGTCAGCATCGACGGTCTCATTAACAGGCGTATGCTCATCCCATCCGACCCGTGTTTCACCGTAGACTTCCATCTCTTCGAGTTCTGCGGTTAAAGTTCGTTTGTTGTCACTCATGAGGCTATCTCCTTACCGCCCGCGGTGTTATAATTTGGAGAGTCCGCGTTCTTATAAGAAAAATATTGTATTTCGTTGTAGACAACGAGTGTGAGGAAACACCGAATTTAGAATAGATTTTAGTCTATCACGCCCCCTATTTTTTTCCAACGATTAATTTAGCCCAATTTGCTACCGAGTAGTTCTGGACGTTCTACACACGCTTCTTGTAGGGGTAGGTCTTGTGCCTACCCTACGCCTAACTGTTGATTCTCTAAGGTTTAAATCCTGATTCTGACAATTAGAAAAGGCGAGGCACGGAAACCTCGCCTAATAGCGGTTGAAAGGGAAATTATCGAAAGCCTGCCCTGTATGCTGACTATTTTAGGATAAGCATTTTTCGTAGAAGTGAAACGTCATTTGTTTGTAGTTGATAGAAATAAAGACCGCTTGCAACACGTTCACCTACAGCGTTACGACCATCCCAATACGCCGCCCGGTTTTTACGCGTGTAGTAGCCAGAGGGTTGATGACCGAGTTCTAATTGACGGACGGCGGTGCCTGTCAAATCATAAATACCGATTTTCACATCGCCTGCTTTCGCCAATTGATAAGGTATCCACGTTTCTGGATTAAAAGGATTCGGATAGTTGGGCAATAGGGTTGTCTCTTTAGGTGTTAGTGCAGCTAAGAGTTGTTCCAACACCAATAAACCTCTTTGGTAGTTGACATCTATGTCGTTAAGTTGATGCGCTTGAGATAACCACTCCTGCACATCTGCCGTCGTGAGCAGTTCTAAGGAACCCGGATCCAGAGATGGTGCGCCGGCACTTGTGCCAAGAGCACCAGCAATCAAAACAAGATCTGCAATATTGACGACGCCATCCTCGTTAATATCTGCCGAAGTCTGTCCTGTTGCCCCGAAACTTGATGCGACCAACACTAAATCTTGGATGTTCACAACGCCGTCTCCCGTCACATCACCCTTTAGTTTTGGAGGTTCAGTTATTTCCCCTCTTTCAACCCGCGGGAGAAAAGTGTCACCTTGACTGTTGGCAAGTAACGCCTCTGGTAAAGTTAATGCGGATGCCTTCACTGCCAAGATTTCAAAGGTGATTGTAGCGAGCGTGCCATCTCCGTTGCTAACACCAGTGAAGACAGTTGAGGCAAGTTTCACGTTATTTCTATTGATGATCGGAGGCGCGAAAAACGCGTCAGCGGTTAAATAATCCCCTTTGCTGCTTTTAGCATAGCGGAGAACAGTTTCATCGAACTGCACTGTTACTTGATAACCTGCGACTGCTTCACCATCTGTTATGTTTAGGTTGAGCGTTAATTGTTCTCCAATGGTGGGAGATGTTACGGGTGAAGGGGAAATGCTAAGTATAGCATTCGTAGGAAGTACATCGGGTAGTTTGGTTTCTATCGCGAGCGGACCTGAAGCACCTAAACCGCTGACGATGTTAGGTTGGAAGTTACTGCCATCAATGTTTGTCCGACCAATTTCCCCCAGAGAGGTCGTCCAATACAGTTTGTTCTCCATAGCATCAATGGCAATACCCGTTGGGAAACCTTGGGTAAATGAGATATTCATCGCAACGTTTAAGTTGCCATTGAGGTCTGAACGTCGGATTGCTCCATGATTTTCACTAAATTTCTCTGTCCAGTAGAGCGTGTCTCTAAAAACAACGATATCCATCGGTGCTTGTAACCCTGTTATGACATCTTGGATGTTTGAACCGTCGAGGTTTGCGCGCCGAATACGTCCTGACATCTCTGTCCAATACACCTTACCATTTGAGACATCTAAGGCAAGGCCTTTTGGCATGTCCAAGCCTGTGATGAGATTAGGTTGGAAGCCCGAGCCATTAACATTCAGACGCTGGATTTTTCTGTAAGAGTTCGTCAAATAAATCTTACCACCTTCGGGATCAAATGCAATGCTGTGAGGGACACTTGTTAGGATCTTGAGGGGTTGCAATTTTGTCCCGTCAAGGTTTGCACGCCAGATTCTGCCTGTGCTATTGCTCGTTTTTTCTGCCCAATACAATTTCTCATTTGTTACATCTATGGTGAAGCTCGTTGTATTTCGGATGCTTGGAACAAGGTCTTCCACTTCAGAGTGCATGAGGCGATGAAGGGTACCAGTTTTGGTGTTTATCCAATATATTGGAGGATGCAGAGAGGTATCAACCTGCGCAACTGGAGTCGGCACAAGGCTATACGCTGTGTCTTTTTCAAACCCAAAAAAACCACTCCAATCTCCACTCGCTTCGTAAACAGCAACTAACAGGATATTTCTGCCTCCTTCCAAGGTGACAGGAAAAGAATCCTGGTAATCAGAGGCCCCTCGATCAACAGGATTGTCGTGAACCAAAACACCATTGAGCCAGACCTTGACAGCATCGTCACTTCCTACATACATTATGGTGTTTTGTTTTTTGGAGGTATAGAGTGAGATACATCCATAGGTGACCTGGTGATCTATATCGCCATTCAAGCCGATGCTGTTTAGCATTTGTGCGATGTTATTGAGCCCTGTGGGTGGGAGTTTGCCGAGGATCCACACTTGGTTTCCAATAGAATCACCAGCCCTTGCTCCGTTGGTGGCAATTCTTTTTTCCGTCACGGTGCCTCCGCTTGCTTTCTGTAAATAGTCTATACCTGAAGTGGCAGCGGATGCACCACCAATGTTGCCTGTTGGTACGATTGTCCACACCCAGGGTCCCTCTATTTTCGGACCTGCTGCGCCGTTTGCATGCAGGGTTAACCAACAGCTAATCATAATCAAAATAACAAAAAATGTGTAAGCTTTTTTCATAGTTTCGGTTCCTCTCTTTTCACGTAAATATACAAGTTAGCGTTTATTTAAGTGGTATAACACTTCTCTTTATTCTCCTATCGGTGTATATCGTATAACCCATAGTTACCCTCCAAACGACAAAGAACGAGAAAACAAAAATTAATATCTGATATTTCTCAAAAGCACTCAGAAGTCAATTATACTTTGCACTGATCGATTAAGTCAAATCAATAAAGGGGAGCGTTCCTATTGGGAAACTGTGAATACAGTGCTGCTGTATTCCTCATTTCCAGAAGATGACGGAATTTTGGATAATAGTAACGGCTTGGATTTATGATGAATCTGTTTGAAAATATATCCGAAATTTGTTATGATAACTCTATTCTATTTTTCCAGTTTAAAAATGTCCGTATAGACGAAAAAACCGTAACAGGAATGTGCTTTAGAATAGCTCTCAAATCACTATGAAAATCCTGCACACCGCCGATTGGCATATCGGTCAACGGCTTCATGAACGTTCCCGACTTGACGAACACGAACAATTCTTGGACTGGC
>CAZGAW010000041.1:0-36830 GCA_964523645.1 uncultured bacterium
CCGGTTCGCGCGGCTTCGGTTATCAAATCTGCGACGAACACGTCAAAAGTTGGGTCAAAGTCGCTGAAAGATACGGTATCAATCTCCCTGACCGTCAACTCGCCTCCGCCCCGATTAATTCACCCGAAGGGCAAGACTACATCACGGCGATGGCGTGTAGTGCGAACTATGCGTGGAACAATCGACAGTGTATTATGCATCTCGTCCGCCAGACTTTCATGCAGTTTTTTGAGACGACAGAAGACGAACTCGGTTTAGAACTTGTCTACGATGTGGCGCATAACATCGGGAAGTTTGAAAAACACACCGTTGACGGTAAAGAACGCGAACTTTTTATCCATCGCAAAGGTGCGACGCGTGCGTTCCCAGCCGGACACCCTGAGATCCCCGATAAATACCAGAAAGTTGGGCAACCCGTCCTAATCCCCGGCGATATGGGGACTGCTTCCTACGTGCTTGTCGGTAATCCCGGTGCGATGGCAGAGACATGGGGCACGACTTGCCACGGTGCCGGTAGAGTGCTCTCACGGCGAAAGGCGATCGCCTTAACGAAAGGACGTTCTATCCAGAAAGATTTGGAAGCACAAGGTATCTACGTCCGAGCAGAAGGCAGACGCACCCTCCAAGAAGAGGTTCCCGAAGCTTACAAAGACGTTGACGAGGTCGTCCGTGTCGTTGACAAAGCGGGACTTTCCCGTCGTGTCGCACGCCTCTGCCCCATCGGTGTCGTAAAAGGCTAAATCTCAGTGTCGGTGACTCCCATAAAGTGTTCCTGATAAAACCGTTTCTTTCGTCGCCAGTAAAGAAAGCCTTTACATGGCTACACGAGTGCGCGGGATGTTTCATATCCCCCTTGCGTCGAATAGCGTCACAGAGGCAAGTCCAGGGTATTGAAAATCGTTCTAAACGGGAAAGATTATCAAACTCAAATAGAGGTAAACCGTGAAAACTTATTTGACTTTCGGAATCCTGGTTCTGTACGCGCTGTTAGGTGTTAACGTTGTCAATCTCTCCGCCGAAGAAAATTGGACGCGAAAAGTTGACATGCCGACACAGCGATACAATTTTGATACATGCATTGTGAATGGAAAAATATTCGCAAGCGGAGGCGAAGTCGACAAATTTGGGGACATCTCCATTGCAACGGTAGAGATGTACGACCCGAAAACCGATACATGGGAACGAAAGGCAGATATGCCAACAGCCCGGTCCGGTGTATCAACCTCAGTCGTGGATGGAAAAATCTATGCCATTGGTGGTGCAGAAGTAAATAAAACGAAAGAGATCTTGTACAGGAGAGTTTTTGATGAAATTCACACGACTTTTTTCTCTCCTTTGTCTAATATTTATCTGTTGACACTCCCACGCCTAAAGTCGTGGGATTCTTGCTTCTTCATTATTGCGTTAGATGGCGGGGAGCCAGTGCAGCTTACAGATCCAACGTTTTGGCATTTTACAGGAGATTGGTTTGATCCGGCGTATGCGTTGTCTGTCTCGCCACAACCACAATTGCTAACGATCCAATGGGGAGACCTAAAGAAAAGGAATCCATAATGCGAGAGAAATGCCTACCTGTTTTATGTGTACTCAGTATCGTCATGTCATACGTAAGCGTCTATCCAGTGCTTGCCAAAGCACCCAATACGGCAAAAATTGTATTCGCGTCATCTCGTGATGGAAATTATGAAATCTATCTGATGAATCCGGATGGAAGTGAGCAGGTTAATATCACCAATCACCGCGCAAACGATATTTTCGCAGTTTGGTCGCCAACAGGTGAACACATCCTTTTCGTCTCTGATCGTGAGCACAAGGCATGGGGGAATTGGGATTTGTATTTCATGGAACCAGATGGCGCTAATGTACAAAAGGTGTTCGATAAGTCAAAAAATAGAGCCGGTGGAAGATGGTCGCCAGACGGGAAACAGATTGCTTACACTTCCTTTGAAAAAGGACAACGGACGGTTTATATCGCATCGATAGACGATAAAAAAGAGGAGCGGATGGCACTTGGTAGCAGCGGGGACTGGTCCCCAGATGGGACAAAATTAGTGATGACTGTCGGTTGGCCCAAACGCATGCGGATCGTGATGCTTGACCCTCAAACAGGGAAACAAAAATTCATTTTCCCACCCGAAGCACGTCCTTCATGGATGGGAGGCGGTGTCAAGTGGTCACCGATACGAAATAAACTCGCATTTTCCTGGCTACATCGGGTGCCGCTGGGAGACTTCCTTGAGACCGAGACCATCTACACTGTGAACCCGGACGGGACAGATCTGCAGCAGATTGTCCCTGAAGGCGGACCGCCCGCAGTGAATCCGATATGGTCGCCGCGTGGAGATACCCTCCTTTATCAAAAATTGGCACCAGGCAATAAATGGAAAATTTTTAAAATCGGATTGGATGGGGGACAACCCGTGCAGCTTACCGAGCCAGGTTTCCACAATTTGGGGGATTGGTTTGATCCAGAGTTTGCACTACCTGTTTCACCACAACCGCAACTACTAACGACAACATGGGGAGAAGTAAAGAAGGGAAACTGAAGTAGGTCTTTCAAGGGAGTCTATGATGCGAGAGAAGCGTCTGTTCGTTTTATGTGTGCTAAGCGTCGTCACGTTATATGCGAGCATTGGTCCAGTTTCTGCTAAAGCACCTGACACAGCGAAAATTGTCTTTGCCTCATTCCGTGATGGGAATCGCGAGATCTACTTGATGAATCCCGATGGAAGTCAACAGGTTAATATTACCAATCATCTGGCAGAGGATGTTTATCCCGTCTGGTCGCCCACAGGGGAGCATATCCTTTTCGTATCAGACCGTGATGGCGTGCGGGACCTCTATCTAATGGATGCAGACGGTGGAAATGTACGGAAAATTTTTAGGAAGTCCGCACATAGGGCAAACCCAACGTGGTCTCCGGATGGAAAAAAGATTGCTTATGAGCGACTTGATGGCGCTGCGTGGTTCATCTATACCGCCGAAATAACTGGCAAACAGGAACAGCGGATAGCGGTCGGACGTTCCCCTAGTTGGTCACCTGATGGGATGGAAATCCTCTTTGTCTCGATGAGTAAGAAACACGAAATGCTGGCACCTAACTTGTGGATTATTCGTCGTCTCTCTCAACTTCATTTTTTCGACATCCGAACAGGGGTAGAAGAGACGTTCCTTCCAAATCATCATCCGAATATGTATAGGGCTGCTTGGTCCCCATCGGGTGACAAACTCGCTTTTTTTTGGCTAAGGCATGACCTCTGGAAAGAAAGATTAAAACGCGCGCAAAATCAAGGTGTGGACTTCGTCGAGGTGGATATCCAAGATATACGGGACAAAGGGACAATCTACATCGCCAATAGAAATGGCACCGGACTTCAACAGATTGTTGATGAAGCGGGAGCGCAAGCTAGGGATCCGGTCTGGTCGCCGCGGGGTGAAGCCCTTATTTATACGCAGGAAATTGAGGATTACCTCCAACTTTTCAAAATTGATTTAGGCAGCCGCACGCCAATACAACTCACTCATATCGTTGGGCTGGCTCGTTTTCAAGCCAATTCTCTGGCGGATTGGTTTGATCCAGTCGTTGCGTTGCCTGTTTCACCACAACCGCAGTTGCTAACCACAACGTGGGGAAAAATAAAGAAGGGAAACTGAAGTAGGTCTTTCAAGGGAGTCTATCATGCAAGAAAAGCGTCTGTTTGTTTTATGTGTACTAAGTGTCGTCATGTTATGCACGAGCGTTTGTACCGTGTTTGCAAAAGCACCCGACACTGCGAAAATAGTGTTCACCGGAACAGTCACTGGCAACAAACGAGACATCTTTATTATGGATACTAACGGACAGAACAAAACCAACCTTACTGAACACCCAGCAGATGATAGTCACCCTGCTTGGTCACCGACAGGTGAACACATCCTTTTTGTGTCAGACCGAGAAGGCATGCACGACCTATATCTAATGGAACCAGATGGGAGCAATGTCCGACGCGTATTTGAGAAAAAGTCCTACCGTGTTGCCCCCGTCTGGTCTCCAGACGGCAAACGGATTGCCTACGTGCACAACGGACTCCAACTGACAATAAACATCGCTACAAAAGATGGTAACGAGGTTGAGATGTTGACACCTGTAGCCGATCATCTCTATGTCAATCTTGCTTGGTCTCCGGATGGGACAGAGATCGCCTTTGATGATGTCTTCCGATTCCATAGAACACATATTGTTAATTTACAGACGCGAACGGTAGAGCCGCTACTTCCAGAACTTCAGTTTGTAATGTTCAATGTCGAGTGGTCTCCGGATGGGAAACAGCTTGCGTTCGCTGGTGTAGCGTGCATTAAGAATCAGGTGTGTCGTATTAAAAACTTTGATGACTTGACAGTATATATTGTAAATCGAGATGGTACGGATGTGGAACAGGTGGTAGCTAAAGGCGATTTCAGGGCTGATTATCCGGTATGGTCTCCGCGCGGGAATGCGCTGCTTTATCAACAAGAAGTTAAAGAAGCACTTCGAGATTTCGGTCAGACACAAATTTTCAGACTTATATTGGGTAGAGAGAAGCCGAAACAACTGACTGCCATTGGTCGAAATATTCATGCGGATTGGTTTGATCCGGCGTACGCGTTGCCTGTTTCACCACAACCGCAATTGCTAACCACAACGTGGGGAGACGTAAAGAAAGGGAACTGAAGTCTACAATTCCAGAGGATATACAATGAGAAATAAGTGTCTATCTGTTGTGAGTGCCTTGAGTGTCATCCTGTTATGGGCAAGCGTTTATGCTGTATTGGCGGAAGCTCCCAAAACTCCAAAAATCGCGTTTAGTTCCTACCGAGATGGGGTTCAGGATATCTATTTGATGAATCCGGATGGGACGGAATGGGTAAACCTAACGAACGATCCCGCGAGTGATGTTGCGCCTGCCTGGTCCCCGACAGGTGAGTACATCATTTTTTCTTCGGACCGCGACCGGTCTCCACGGAGTTGGGATCTGTATCTCATGGATGCGGATGGTTCAGATGTCCGACCTGTATTCGACAAGTCAAAAAATAGATCCGGTGGAAGATGGTCTCCAGACGGGAAACAGATTACTTACACTTCCTTTGAAAAAGGACAATGGACGGTCTATATTGCATCAATAGAGCAAAAAAAAGAGGAGCGGGTGGCACTTGGTGGCAGTGGAGACTGGTCCCCAGATGGGACGAAATTAGTGATGACTGTCGGTTGGCCCAAGCGCATGCGGATTGTGATGCTCGACCTTCAAACCTACAAACAAAAATTTGTTTTTCCACCTGAAGCCCGTCCTTCATGGATAGGAGGCGGTGTCGAGTGGTCGCCGATACGCAATAAACTCGTATTTTCTTGGCTACATCAAGTGCCGCTGGGAGACTTCCTTGAGACGGAAACCATCTACACTGTGAATCCGGATGGTACAGACCTACAGCAGATTGTTCCTGAAGGCGGACCGCGCGCAGTGAGTCCGACGTGGTCGCCGCGTGGAGATACCCTCCTTTATCAAAAATTAGCTCCAGGCAATAAATGGAAAATCTTTAAAATTGGATTGGATGGGGGACAACCTGTGCAGCTTACCGAGCCAGGTTTCCACCATTTGGGGGATTGGTTTGATCCAGAGTTTGCGTTGCCTGTCTCACCACAACCACAGTTGCTCACAACCATATGGGGAAAACTGAAACAGTAGTTTCTCACATATAGATTCGGTCAACCCGACGGGATCAACTTCCGCAGCGTTTGAATCAGTGTGCTTTCTGAGAACCACTTGCCTGCCACACGCCATACACTGCTCGAAAAAGTCGGATACACATGGATCATTCCACTCAATTTGCGCAACGGAATCCCCTCTTGCATCGCAAGGATATATTCATGGATGACCTCGCCGGCGTTTGCACCAACGAGGTGAACCCCTAATATTTTCCCAGTCCATCGGCTGGCGATGACTTTGTTGAAACCGTGTGTCTCACCTTCCGCGACGGCTCTGTCAACATCCCCTTGATCCAGCGTAAACACATCAACATCCCCATATTTCTCACGGGCTTCCGCTTCTGTCAGCCCACAACGCGCAACTTCTGGATCACAGAAGGTTGTCCACGGCACAACGGCATAGTTAATCGTCTTGGAGAACGGAAAGAAGATATTTCGAATGAGCAGCTGCGCCTGAAACGCCGCAACATGCGTGAACAGGTAATACCCAATCACATCCCCTGCAGCATAGATATTTTTGATGCTTGTCTGAAGCCGACTGTTCACCTCAATCCCACGCCTGCCTACTTGCACTCCGATTTTATCAAGTTCTAAGCCCTCAACGTTGGGTGCGCGTCCTGCAGCAATCAGAATCTTATCAAAAGTCTGTTCTGCTGTCCCGTTTTCACCACCACTGAACGTTACGCTTGTGCCTTCTTGATTTCGCACGACCTGTGCGATATTCGTATTGAGTCGGATGGTGATGCCTTCCTCGCGGAGGTAACGCAGCATCTGTTCAGAGACATCGGTATCCTCTTTCGTCAAAATGCGTTCGCTCCGTTGTGCTATCGTCACATCCGCACCGAGACGGTGAAACGCCTGCCCGAGTTCAATACCGATCGGGCCCGCGCCGACAACGAGGAGTCGGTTTGGAAATTCTTCGAGTTCCCAGACGTTTTCACTGTCAAGATAGTCGCAAGATTCCAATCCCGGTACAGGCGGAGCAACCGGACGAGAACCCGTGCTAATCACAAACTTTTTGCTGTTGAGGGTGCGTGTCTCACCGTTCTCCGCATCTTCTACAACGAAGCTATTAGCGGACTCAAAATGCCCGTTTCCGAAGATGACATCAACCCCTATTTCCCGGAACCGCTCAGGATTGTCGTGTTCCGCCTCTATCGCGTGTTGGGTACTACGCACATAATCCATCACACGTTGCCATTCAGGTGTTATACTGGTGGTTGCAATACCGTATTTCTCAGCGTCCTTGATGTAATTTGTTACCTTCGCCGCTTTGAGGAGTGCCTTGGAAGGCACGCACCCTGTCCAGAGGCAGTCGCCACCGATGCGGTGTTTCTCTACAAGTGCAGTCTTTTTTCCCAATTTTGCGCCTGCCACTGCGAGCACAAGTCCTGCACTGCCGCCGCCGATAATTGTCAAATCGTATGTATTCACGGTTTTCGCCTCCACGTTTCCCCGTTTATTATTGTCTATCGCTGTTGACGCAACACTCTGCCCGGTAGCTGCCGCGTCAGGTTTCCATCTTCAACAACTGAAACGCCGTTGACGAACACCCAGTTTACACCGATGGGAGATTGTACTGGATCGAACCAGGTAGACCTGTCAGCGACAATTTCTGGATCGAAGACAACAATATCTGCGGCAAGCCCTTGGCTGATTCTCCCGCGGTCGGAGAGTCGAAAACGTTCTGCTGGAAAACCGCTCATTTTATAGATGGCTTCTTTCAGTGAAATTAATTGACGTTCGCGGACGAATTTGCCGAGATATTGCACGAAACACCCGTAACTCCGTGGATGCGGATGGGGGATGTTATAAACACCATCGCTCGCAATCATCATGCGCGGATGGCTCGCAGTGCGGTTCAAAATACGTTCATTCTCTTCGGGTGGCGTAGCCCAGGGCATCACAAAAGTTTCAATCGCGGCTTCTTCTCGAATGAAATCGAAAGCAAATTCTTCATGAGATTTATCCTCACTTTCAGCGGCTTCAGCAAGGGTCATTCCGATAAACCTACCTGAGCGATTGTAGCCGACGATCTGGTTGCCGCCGCGTAATTCCCCTCGCAAGTATGCCATCGATTTTTCTCGGACTTCGGGGTTCTCCAGATGTGCCAACATATCATCAGGGGCACCCGTCTGAAACTCCATAGGAAGCATCATCGCGAGATGCGTCATACCTGCGGGGTAGAGGTAGGATTCAAACGTCAAATCAATCTGCTCCTTTTCTACCCGTTCGAGTATGTCAGCGGCTTCATCGTCAACGCGTTCATGCGAGATATGTACGGGAATTTCAGCACGTTGTGCGATCTCAATGGTCTCCTCCCACGCTTGTTTTCTGCCGAGGATGCGGTAGCGGATATGGGCGGCGTAGATAGCGTCGTAAGTCGCCGCAATTTTTGAAAGATACACCAGTTCGTGTAAATCAGCATTAGCGGAGGGTTGATAGTCCAACCCTAAGCAGAGACAGCACGCGCCTGCCTCTAACCATTCACGCGTCGTTCGTTCCATCACCTTCAACTCATCAGGGGTTGCTGGACGCGGATCCCATCCCATTGCCCCGAGGCGAACAGCGCAATGCGGCACCTGTGGATAGAGGTTCGCGGGAATCCGTCCGTTGAACATATCAAGGTATGCGTCTGGTGTTTGCCAATTGAGTGGAACTTCATCATCGCCGTATGCGAACTGCGTGTAGTGCCACATTTCTTGTGCCTGTTCTGGCGATAAAGGTGCCCATCCGAAGCCGTCTGGCGCGGCTAAATGCGTTGTCACACCTTGGCTAATAGCAGCGCACTGGTCGCGTCCACCAAGCAACGCGATTTCAGAATGTACATGTACATCAACGAAACCGGGACAGACAACCTGTCCTTCTGCAGAAATCCGACGCGGTGTTTCTGCTTCCGCGAGGTCGCCAATGGCAGCGATCTGGTCGTCCTGAATACCAATATCTGCGATAAACGGTTCCCGTTTACCCGTTCCATCAACAATGTTTCCGTCAGCAATAATTGTATCAAATCTCATAAGATACTCCTCTATTATTGCCTTAGTCTATCACCATAAAGAATGTATGTCAACACAGACGTTAGTAGCGTTAAGTCCCAAATTACGGACTGCTTTTTCTAATTTTCCTTTGACAAAAAACCCAGAGCCTGATACAATAGCAACGAAGGTTTGTATTGAATTTATTAACCCAAGTTTCCTACCCCAAAATAGGAGGAGCACCTGTGCGTCAAGACTACGCCTTTATCAAGACGTTGCTTGCGATCCCATATCCTATATTAGGGATCGTTCTGCTATCACTGACGATTGGGTTGAGTGGTTGCAGTGAGGATCCTTCTGGCGGAAGCGGTTTCATGGATGTAGCACGCGATGAGCCGACTATTATAGATTCCGTCTTGGCAATCAGTGTCTTTGAGGATAGACCTGACGGCATCACGACCACCTTCTCCGCTGAAGTCAATGACCAAGTATTTCTATGGATCTTATGGTCTAACATCACAGAACATCACACCGTTACAGTCTCATGGTATTCACCAGAAGACGACTTAGATGATCCGCCATTCCATACTGAGCAGCAGACACTCACATCAACAACGGGCGATAAAATTACGTGGTTTTATATCGACTTGCCAGACATTACAGGCGAGTGGTTCGTTGAAATCTACTTAGACGATGACCTTTTTGAACGGAGCCATGTCTTCTTGGTAGAGTAATAAAGCCAAACATCGACTTCCCCCGGAGAAAGAAAACCATGGATAAACTCAAAATCGCACATATCGGTACAGGCAGACGCGGTGCAGGCACCTACCTTCCTCTTATCTCGAAATTAGCGGACGACCTCGAACTCGTCGCCGTTTGCGACCCACGCGAAGAGAGCGTTACTGAACAGGGCGAGAAATACAGTGTCCCCGCTTACACAAATACCGAGCAGATGCTGGAAGCAGTGAAGCCCGACATTTGTGCAATCGTGATTACACCGAGCAACAATCACATTCCAGGGCTCCTCTGTTCCGAGCGAGGTATCAGTTATTGCACTGAAACACCGATTGATACCGATCTCGGATGGGCAGACAAGATGATCGCGTCCGCGCAAGCGAACGGCACAAAACTGGAGGTCAACGAAAACTACTATCGGGTGCCAACAGAACGGATAAAACGCGAGATGATTCTCGCTGGTGTTTTTGGGAAAGTCAACGTCGCCTATAACGACTTTCGAGGACACGGCTATCACGGTATCGGGCTTATCCGCAGCTACGTCGGTTTTGACAATGAACCCGTGCAAGTTTACGGCTTCCGAAAAGGATACAGTGTCCAAGAGCATGTCTGGCGGCAAGGGCAACCGACGCGCGACACCGAAGATTGGCAACATGCCGTCATTGAGTTTGAAGACGGTGCTGTTGGCATCTTCAATTTCAGTGGTCTCTCGTACGGCTCACCCCTACGCGGATTTAACGGCTCGAAGTTCTATGCAGAGCGCGGCATGTGCTTTCGAAACGATGCCGTTATCTTAAATGAAACTGCCGATGAACAGCGTGAGATTAACGTCTCGCGTAGGACGAATACGGTTGACGGTTACGAAACCTTAGCCGCCCTTGTTGCGGATACTGAACCCGAAGTAGTGTGGGAAAATCCATTGCAAAACTATCCACTCAGTGATGGTGAAATCACCGTTGCATCAGAGTTGATGAGTCTCGTCAATGCCGTTCGCAACGATACAGAACCTGAATACGGTGCCTACAACGGGCGTAAGGACCGGGAAATCGACGTTGCGATGTCACGCTCATGGGCAAACAACGGCGCGCCTGTCACTTTCCCTTTTGAATACGAGGACCGCTAAACGTCGCTTTCATAGGATTTCCCTTGCCGTTTGCGGAGATATCTTGTATACTTTAATAATTAAGTAGGAAAACGATAAACCTTGGAGGAACCACCCATTTTGAAAAACTTTCGGTTCATTTTCGCTATTTTGCTTCTCTTCGGTCTCAGCGCGACGTTGATGGGAAACGAATGGGCGAACTACTACTTTCCAGACGCATCCGGCAGTTACTGGGTTTACGAGGATCAAAACGGTGAAGAATTAACACGCTATGCGATAGAGCCAGAGGAGATTGATGGTGAATCTTATCGCGCTTTCAGTTATAATCCGGCTTTGGAGGACTGGGCAGAATTCGAGCATTATGTCCAGCCTTATTTTTACCAAGTCGGCACCGACTGGGTGGCGTTTTTTGTCGGTGCTGAAATTGAAAATGCGCTCAAGGCAGCCACAATGCAACAGATGGAAGAAGCCATCGTGCTGATGCGTCAAGCCATGATGGAACAGATGCCCGCGGAACTAAACATCACGTTTGACATAGATTACGACGTTGAGGTAGAATCTCAAGACTATTTCTATTTTCTCCCGACACCTGCCACCTTTGGTGAAGAATGGACAGCCACTGAGATAAACGTTGTCTTGACCATGACAATTGATATCAAAGGCATGCCTATAGAGATACCGGGTGGCTCAACGCAAACCGTTAAAACCTACACCACCCTCGTAGAAACAGGTAACGTCACCGACACGGAAACAGTGGAAACGGAAGCTGGCACTTTTGAAGATTGCTTGGTAATTGAGTATCGAACAGATGCATCAACAGAGACAGTTATGTCTGTAGAAGTTCCTGAACAGCCAGGACCACAAGAGCAGAACGATGTAACCCTAACAACTGTCTGGTTAGCTCCTAACGTCGGTATCGTCAAATTTGAACACCAACACCAAGGGGGTGAGGAGAATGAAGCTCTTGGGCTGGAGACTCCTGAAGACCAAACACTTGAATTAATACGCTACGAAATCAAATCCTCGAGTTCGGAGGTTGAATGAGCACCTTCCCTGTCTATCGGCCGAGGCGACTTCGCGCAAATGAGAACTTGCGACGACTGATTCGCGAGACAACACTCTCTGTTAACGATCTTATCTATCCGATGTTTGTTGTTCACGGACATAACACTGCGACCGAAATTTCTGCCATGCCAGGGTGTTACCAATACTCGGTTGACAACCTCGTCACCGCCGCGAAAGAACTCGCTGCACTCGGAATCCCTGGAACGATTCTGTTCGGAATCCCGGAGGCAAAAGACCCGCTCGGTTCTGAAGCGTATGCTGACGATGGAATCATTCAGCGTGCAGTCCGAGCCATCAAAGATGCTGTGCCAGACCTGCTTGTTATGACGGATGTCTGTCTCTGTGAATACACCGATCATGGACATTGCGGCGTTGTTGCAGATGGCGAAGTGCAAAACGATCCAACTCTGGAATTACTCGTTAAGGAGAGCCTTTCACATGCCCGCGCCGGTGCCGATGTCATTGCACCTTCAGATATGATGGACGGTCGCGTTGGCGCCATTCGTGACGCGTTAGACGAAAACGGTTATGAAAATATACCGATTATGGCGTATTCTGCAAAATACGCGTCCGCTTTTTACGGACCTTTCCGTGAAGCGGCGGAATCGACCCCGCAATTTGGAGATCGACGTGCTTATCAGATGGACCCAGCAAATGTAGAAGAGGCACTACGCGAAGTCGCGTTGGACATTCAAGAAGGGGCGGACGTTCTTATGGTAAAACCTGCTCTTTCCTACCTTGATGTTATTCATCGGGTCAAAACAGAGTTTCAGGTGCCTGTTGCTGCTTACAACGTCAGCGGTGAATACGCCATGGTTAAAGCAGCCGCACAAAACGGTTGGATCGACGAAGAACGGGTCGCTTTGGAGGTGCTTAACAGCATCAAGCGCGCAGGCGCAGATATGATTTTAACCTACTTTGCGAAATCCGTTGTGGAATGGTTATGATCTGGCGGTCAGCGATCAGAAGAATAGCCGTCAGCCATCAGCGGTCAGCAGTCAGAAGAATGGTATAGAGGCAGTCGGGGCGGTTTTTCTTTCAAAAAACCTTTCAGGAGTCGGTAAAGAGAAGACGGTTCTTTGTAACGCTTGCGTCTTTGCCGAAAGCCGATAACTGACAGCCGATTGCCACAGAAAATTTGGAGGGAACGCTTTGGAGAGCAGTAAATCCCTAACTGCATGGGAAAAATCACAACAATTTATCCCCGGCGGGGTTAACAGCCCTGTCCGAAACTTCAGTAAAGTCGGAGAACACCCGCGTTTCATCGCACGTGGCGAAGGTTCAAAAATCTACGACCTTGATGGAAACGCATACATTGATTATGTCGCCTCCTGGGGTCCCTTGGTTTTGGGACATGCGTATCCAAGTGTTGTGGAAGCTATTCGTTCAACAGCATTAGACGGTACCAGTTTCGGTGCCCCGACGACACGAGAGACGGAACTCGCTGAAATCATCGTTAACGCAGTGCCTTCAATTGAACAGGTACGACTTGTCAATTCTGGTACCGAAGCAACGATGAGCGCAATCCGCGTTGCACGCGGGTACACCTGCCGCGACAAGATCCTCAAAATCGACGGATGCTATCACGGGCATGTAGACTATTTACTGGCAAAAGCCGGTTCCGGTGTCGCGACGTTTGGACTTTCCGATAGCGGCGGGGTTCCAGAAGACTTTGCGCGTAATACACTCACAGTCCCCTTTAACAATCCCGATGCCGTTCGCGAAGCAGTAGAAGCCAACCCGGACGAAATTGCCTGTCTCATCCTTGAACCGATCATGGGGAATATGGGCATCATCCCGCCTCGTGAGGGTTACCTCAATCAACTCCGTGAAATCACTGAAGAACACGGTATCGTGCTCATCTTCGACGAAGTTATCACAGGTTTCCGAGTCGCATACAGCGGTGCACAATCGTATTATAACATCACACCAGACATGACCTGTTTAGGGAAGATTATCGGCGGTGGATTGCCTGTTGGGGCGTACGGTGGAAAACGCGACATCATGCGATGCGTCGCGCCAGAAGGCGATGTGTATCAGGCAGGAACACTGTCTGGCAACCCGTTAGCGGTTACTGCCGGTATAGCCACACTGAAAAAACTTGCTGAACCGGGGGTTTATGAACATCTCGAAAACAGCGCTGCTGCGCTCGCGGAAGGTCTCACCGAAGCGACCCAAAAACACGGAATTGATGCATGGCACAGTCGCGTCGGCTCAATGCTGATGCTCTACTTTACACCGGAAACTGTCACGGACGCTGACGGTGCCCGCACAGCAGACACCGAACGCTTTCAGCAATATTTCTGGGGACTCATAGAGCAAGGTGTCTATATCGCGCCCTCCCAATTTGAGGCGGGATTTGTCTCTTTAGTTCACTCCGAAGAGGACATCGACAACACTATTCAAGCCGCGACACAGGCATTGGCAAGTCTCTAAAGAAAATAGGGGAAGGGC
Organism: uncultured bacterium; assembly: GCA_964523645.1. Classification (GTDB taxonomy): domain Bacteria; phylum Poribacteria; class WGA-4E; order WGA-4E; family WGA-3G; genus WGA-3G. The sequence continues at coordinate 14,051 of CAZGAW010000041.1, forward strand.
AGCCACAAGGGCTGCCCCTACATTATGTCCAATTTTGATAAAATCGTTCACTTGATTGCCGACGACCTCGGTGCTGTTGAGGCGAAACTCACCGAACATACTGCCAGTGAATACAGTTTCGTTGACACGGCAGTCCAACACGTTGTCGAGGGTGGCGGTAAACGGCTGCGTCCGATTCTCGTTGTGCTTTCCGCTAAAGCCTGTGGATATGAAGGAGCAGATGCGCACACCCTTGCCGCTGTCGTTGAACTCATCCACGTTGCATCGCTCGTTCACGACGATGTACTTGATGAAGCCGCTATTCGTCGTGGACGCGAGACGTTACAGACGAAATGGGGTAACAAAGTCGCAGTTCTCGTCGGCGATTATCTCCATGCACGGGTGCTTTCAATGCTCGTGTCCCGCCGCGCTGATGATCCGGCGATGGCAATCCTCGCCGATACCACACAGGCGATGTGTGAAGGTGAAGTTATACACGCATACAAAAGTGGTGATTTTGACATTCCTGAAGTTGAATACCTCCAAATTATCAGTTTTAAAACTGGGAAATTGATTGCGGCATCCTGCACACTTGGTGCGCATCTCGGTACAACAGAAGCACAACACGTTGATGCCCTTACAACCTATGGACAGCAAATTGGAACCGCCTTCCAAATCGTAGATGACCTCCTCGATTTCACAGAAGACTCTGATAAATTAGGGAAAAATGCGTTTGGCGACCTCCGCGAGGGGAAACTTACCTTCCCTATCATCTATGCTCGGACTGTTTGCAACGACAATGAAAAACAGATGCTGGAAAAAATGCTACAACCTGACACCAGTGAAACCAAAGCGATCGATTTTGTCGAAACCCTGTTCCAACAGTACGGTGTTGAAACCCACTGTTTGGAAGTCGCTCAAGGCTACGCCGATCACGCCAAAGCAGCGTTAACAGTCTTACCTGAGAGCCCCGCTCGCACCGCCTTGGAACAACTCGCAGATTATGTCGTTTCACGGGATTCATGAGGAGTCGTTTTCAGTTAAAATGCGATCGGTCAATCATAATCCCCTTTAACTGATAGCCGATAACTGAAAGGAAATAAAAGGTGAATGTGTGGTTTTTAGCCTTGTAGGGTTTATTTCCCTAAGAAATCCGCAGATACACCCTATCAAACATCCTAAGCAAAACGGCATTTCTTCAGCGTTTATGTAAAACCGCTTATCAAACAAAGCGTAGGTCTCCAATAGGGCGACATTTATAGAAGTGCCGTAATAAATTCCTAAATTGACACCTATGTGGCTGGTTAATCAAACGCCTCTTTAACTGATAACCGATAACCGAAAACTGATAACTATTATAAAATGTTTTATCCAGCGTACGTAAACCTTCAGGACCGGAAAAGTCTCGTTGTGGGCGGTGGTACCGTTGCGGAACGGAAAGTCGTCGCGATGCTCATCAGCGGCGGCGATGTTACGGTCATCAGTCCCGACGCGACGGAATTACTAACGTTCCTCGCAAATATCGGCACGATTCGTTGGCACAAACGGAATTTGAAGGCTGGTGATACAGACGGCTATTTTCTCGTCTGCGCAGCCACCGACTTTACGGACATTAACACCGCTGTTTTCACAGAAGCACACGAAAAAAACAGAATCCGTTTAGTCAATGTTGTCGACGTTATTCCACAATGCACTTTCGCCGCTGCCTCTGTTGTAACAGATGGCGAGATTATGTTGAGTATCTCGACAAGCGGCAGGAGTCCAGCGACAAGTCGCCGTATTCGTGAGCATTTTGAGAGACTACTGCACGCATCTTCCTTGTACACACTCGGATACAAAGATGATGAACCGGTACCGATTGAGAATCAGGGACTTCCGTATCCTGTCTATCTCCTGTTGGAAAATCGTTCATGCCTTGTCGTGTGTGAGCAAAAAACGCCTGAAATTGAACGCCGTATTTCTTTATTGAAGCAATCCAGTGCTTCTTTCGTATGTATGGCACCCGGTGAAGTGAAGCCGCACCATCTTGACAGGGCATTCCTTGTTATTGCCGATAAAGCGTCTATCATAAACGCAACCTGTGGAAGTAAAGCGGCATTCATTCGGGAATATCTTAATGAACCAGACACCGGTACCCACATCACCCCTGAACTCGTAGTAGATGACAATCTGATTATCAGCATATCGGCTCGAAACAGCACAGACATTGATAAGGTGAAACGGCTGCATAAAACACTCACAAATAAGTTTGAAAACAACGGCTATGGGGCATTCATTGAATTCCTCGGAACGCGTCGCGCTGAGATTCTCAAGGCGTTTCCGACACCTAAAAAGCGTGCCGACTTTTTTGAAACGCTCATTGATACGGTTGAAGATTCGGTATCTGGGTTACACACCCCCCCGACAACATGTTGTCTTGGTCTCACAAACCCCGAATGTTCCGCCGAATGCCTTTTCAATTGGGTTCGCCACGGCAAGTTGGAACGTGCCAACGCCTTTACCTCCAGCCTACTTGACAAAGCGCACACATGTCGTTAACATTGCATGAAAATAAAAAATGTGCCTCTCTTCAAGACTTCCAAAACGGTTGAGAACTGCTTTAACGATCTCACGTGGATAAGAAACATCCTGCTTTGATATGCCAAGGAAGAAAATCATGAATACCCTCAACGATTTTGAATTGAAGCAAAGAAAGTACATGCCTGTCTTCCCAAAAGCGATTGGAGAACCGACCGGTTACATCGAAGGCTACCCTTCCGAGGACGAAAACCCTATGCCAGCAGGCGAATTTCATGGGATGCAGATGCAGAGCTTATTTGACCAGTTCTTACGATATTTTCAGGCACACCCTTATGTCCATGTCAGTATGGACAATTTTATCTATTATCGCGAAGGCGATATCAGAAAGGTTGTTGGCCCCGATGTGTATGTCGTCTTGGGTGCCGCGAAACTTCCCTTGCGAAGGAGTTTTTACACCTGGGCAGAAGGCACTGTCCCTACAGCAGTTTTTGAGTTTCTTTCAGATGCAACAGCGTCTGAGGACCGGCATGAAAAAGTTGAGGTGTATCTACGGGATATAGGGGTTGCGGAGTATTTCATTCATCAACCCGATATGAATCGTCCTATAGAATTTCGGGGGTGGCGGCGGGATGCATTGGACAACATCATTGAGATTGAACCGGAGACGGATGGCGGCATCTTCAGTGCGTCTTTAAATCTATATTTGCGATGGGAACTCCAAGAGGCGTGGGAGTTGCGACTTTTACGCCCATATCTCCCTGATGGCACGCCGATTACGACTTCTATGGAAGAACATCACTTAAGGATAGAAGCAGAAGAACTGGCAGCAGCGGAAGCGGAACGACGGCAGGCAGCAGAAAGACTCGCCAGAGAAGAAGCCGAACGACGGCAGGCAATAGAAACCGAGTTAGAACGCCTCCGGGCGCAACTCACCAACAGCGAAAATGAAAGCGAATAAACACACATAAGGGAGCGGCATATCCCCTTACTATGTGCCCTTAGTGTCTCGAAAATCACAGCGCATGATAAATTTTCTGTTTCTCGTCACCCTTTTAATATACTTAACGGCAGGCATCTTTCAAACGCTCTCACTGGCGATTGGGAATCGTACCGAAGTCTCCGTAATTCGTCCAGCAATTGAGGGGATCGCTTTTTGGTGTACGACCATCGGTTTCGCTTTTCTGACCGTCTTTATTGCGCTCTGGTGGCTACAACAGGGGCATTTTCCGATGACGCACTGGACGGACTCCACTGCCTTTTTTGCGTGGGCAATCACGTTGATTTACCTCATCATTGTACGTTTGACGCGTCTCCGCACGCTCGGCAGCTTCGTAATGCCGGTTGCGTTTATTGCCATACTTATCTCATACAGTTTTGCTACCCACACAGCTGCGCTTCCTGAACCGTTGCAAAACTACTGGCTTCTGGCACATACCACGCTTATTTTTCTTGCTTATGCCGCCTTCATTGCTGCGTTTGGATTTGGGTTGATGTACTTGATAGCAGAGCGAAAAATTCGCCAAAAGACGGATACATTGCTTGATAATCTGCTTCCATCGCTCGGTATTTCCGATGAACTTGGGCATCGCTGCACGATCCTCGGTGTGATTCTGCTCACAATGGGAGTTATTGTGGGAAGCCTCTGGACACAATATATCCGAGATGTACCTTGGAGATGGCTGGATGCGAAGGTAATTTCTACCTTGGTGACGTGGTTTATTTATGTTGCCCAAATTAGTATCCGCCAATTTTGGGGTTGGCACGGACGAAGAGCGGCGTATGTCGCAATCCTCGGTTTTATTGCCGTCCTTTGCACCTATGTTGGCGTGGATCTCTTTTTAGACAGTATGCATACGTACCGCTAAACTTCTGAGGTAGAAGGAATCCCGAATCGCAGCCCTAAATTTGACATAACCGCTGATATGTGATATAATTTGTCAAACGTAGGAAAACATTTCACGTTTTAGATCTATTGGTAAAAGGAATGAACCAAATCGTCTCTATCGGAACCAGCCACCATGTCGCTCCCATTGAATTCAGGGAAAGATTGGCGTTTTCCGAAGAACAACTCATTGAATCTCATCAGCACTTGCGAGAATCCAATCAGGTTCAAGAAGCAGCAATTCTCTCTACCTGTAACCGGGTAGAAGTCTATGCAGTCTTGAATTCAGTGCGGAACACAGACGCAGCAACCAAGATATTAGTTGAATTCCTTTCCCGTCATCATCAGATTGACATGGCATCACTGAAGAAATGGACCTATCACCATCATAACTTGGAGACAATCCAACATCTCTTCAGGGTAACATCAAGCCTTGATTCCATGGTAGTCGGTGAATCCCAAATATTGGGTCAAGTCAAAGCGGCTTACGACACCTCGCGTTCGGCGGGTAGCACAGGGACTATCCTTAATCGTCTTTTCACCAAAGCCTTTAGCGTTGGCAAACGCATCCGATCCGAAACGACAATCACCACCGGTGCAGTCTCTATCAGTTATGCCGCCGTTGAACTCGCCAAAAAGATTTTCAATACACTCGAAGGCAAAACTGTTGCGATTATTGGCGCGGGGGAGATGAGCGAACTCACAGCAAAGCATCTTGTTGCCAATGGGGTCTCTAACGTACTTGTCGCAAATCGCACTTATGAGCGGGCAGTCAAAGTCGCGGAAAAATTTAACGGAACTCCTCTCGCCTACGATAGCGATCTCAATTTCCTCATCGATGCCGATATTGTCATTAGTTCCACCAATGCTCCGGATTATCTCATCAAACGAAAACCCCTCGCTGACATTATGCGGAAACGCAAGCACCGGTATATGTTCCTTATCGACATCGCCGTACCGCGCGATATTGAGCCGGATGTGAATAAACTCGATCACGCGTTCCTCTACAATATTGATGATCTGGAAGCCGTCGTCGCCTCCAACCTCAAAGACCGGCATCAGGAAGCAACTCGCGCCGAGCAGATCGTTTCTGAAGAAGCCAAGCGGTTTTATGACCAACTGCAAATCTTTCAAGTCAACCCAACGATTAAGGCACTGCATCAACAGTTTCGACAGATAGCCGACGCTGAACTGCAATCGTGCTTCTACAAAACAACACTCTCCGACCAGCAAGAGGAAGCTGTTGCCTCTATGGCGCAGGCAATTGTCAAAAAACTGCTCCACCATCCGATGCAGAACTTGCGCTGCGCTGTCAACGACGGCGATTCCGACCATGGGCAATATGTCCAAGCGTTACAGGAACTGTTCGCTTTGGATATTAATGATGAATAAAAAAAATGCACAACTCGCTTGTAATTGGCACACGTGGCAGTCAACTCGCACTTTGGCAGGCACAATTCATCAAAAACCGATTGGAACGCCATTTCCCATCTTTGGAAGTCTCCCTCAAGATCATCAAAACCACCGGTGATACCATTCAAAACCGCTCATTAGTCGGACTCGGTAAAGGGGTCTTTACCAAAGAGATAGAGAACGCGCTTTTAAGCGGCGACATTGATCTTGCTGTCCACAGTCTAAAAGATCTTCCCACAGAATTACCCGAAGGACTTTGCATTGCCGCTATCCCGACGCGGGAAGACCCGCGCGATGTGCTTATTACTGATCCAGAACTGCCTTTAGAAGATTTGCCAGAAGGCGCGAAGATCGGCACCACAAGCCCACGTCGGAAAGCCCAACTTCTCTACATACGTCCAGATCTACGAGTTGTTGATGTTCGAGGGAACGTTGATACGCGATTGCGCAAACTTTATGAAACCGATCTTGATGGAATTATCCTCGCTGCAGCAGGCATCAAGCGTCTTCTCAAACCAGACATTATCACACAATTTTTTGATACGAAACAGATGGTACCAGCGGTTGGACAAGGCGCACTTGCGATTGAAGTGCGGGCAGCGGACGATCGGGTTGAAAAGCTACTTATGCCGCTGAACGACGCTGCAGCAGCCGCAGAAATCACCGCCGAAAGAGCCGTATTAGAAAGCCTCGGCGGTGGATGCCAAGTGCCGATTGGTGCGCACGCTAAACATGTCAATGGTGAACTTTCACTGATCGGAGCGGTTTGTCATCCAGACGGCACTCAACGTATCATGGAAAGCACCACCGGAGCACCAGATACTGCCCAGCACTTGGGTGAAGTTGTTGCTGAAAAACTCCGAAATAGTGGAGCAACTGCACTATTGATGGTATAGGTGAACTATTGATGAATACGTCTTCTCAAAAACAGCGCACAGGTATGGTTTATATTGTAGGTGCTGGTCCCGGCGATAAAAAACTCATCACGCTCAGAGGTGTGGAGTGCCTTCAGCGCGCCGATGTTGTCATTTACGATCTGTTGCTAAACGACGCGCTGCTGGAACATTGCCCCGCACATACCCAAAAGATTCAGGCACCCGATCCGAGAATCCGAACGAAACGTCAAGATGAACTCAATCATCTGCTGGTCGAACATGCGAAGGCTGGCAAAATCGTTGTTCGCCTCAAAGGCGGCGATCCGTATATCTTTGGACGTGGCGCGGAAGAGGCAGTTGCGCTCACTAAAGCGGGCATTCCATTTGAGATAGTCCCAGGCATTACGTCTGCGATCGCGGCATCTGCCTACGCTGGTATCCCCGTCACACATCGCGACTATGCCTCCTCGGTCGCTTTCGTTACGGGACATTCCGCTGCACTGCGTCCAGATTCAAATATCAATTGGGCACAACTCACTACAGCCGTAGATACACTCGTTGTCTACATGGGGGTTGCTCACCTCCGTCAGATTACTGAACGACTCATAGCACACGGTAGAGATCCACAAACACCTGTCAGTTTAGTTCGCGTCGGAACAACACCGCAGCAGCAGGTCGTGCAGGGTACACTTACCGATATTGTGCAGAAAGTGGAAGCGGTTGAGCTCAAAAGTCCTGCGCTTATCGTGGTCGGTGAGGTAAATCGGCTCCGTGAGCAACTCCGATGGTTTGACACCAAACCGCTCTTCGGGAAACGAATTCTTGTCACGCGCGCCCGTGCACAGGCGAGTGAATTCGCAGATCTTTTGGAAGCAAACGGTGCTGAGGTCCTCCAATTTCCAACGATAAAAATTCAACCTATTGACAATGTGGACATACCCGCTCCCAATGAATATGACTGGGTTATCTTTACGAGTGTCAATGCCGTAGAAATCTTCTATGAACGCTTGAGAGAAAACGGAAAGGATGCGCGCGCATTCGGTGGAAGCAAAATCTGTGCAGTTGGACCGAAAACGGTTGAGGCACTCAATCACATCGGGATTTTGCCTGACTTTGTTCCAACACATTCGCGCGGGCGTGTAATCGCTGCTGAAATAGAGGACGTGAACGGAAAGGAAATCTTACTCCCACGCGCTAAAATTGCCACTGCTGACCTCCCCGATGCTTTGCGTCAGAGCGGGGCATTTGTCGATGATGTACCCCTTTACGATACTATCAAAGTGGCAAGCGAAAATCGAGAAGCAATCGAAGCGGAACTCCTGAACGGCAGCATAGACTTTGTCACATTCACCAGTTCTTCAACAGTCACCAACTTCTTGGAGATGTTTCCGAATCGCGCCCCATCAGTGTTGTTTGCGAATACCCAAGTCGCAGTCATCGGTCCCACGACGCAGAAAAAAGCAGTGAAATGTGGCGTTCACGTTGATGTGATTGCAAAGGAAGCCTCAGTAGAGAGTCTCGTGGAGGCAATTGTTGAAGCATATCATAGATAATGCTTTTGAACATCTCAGCATGCAAAGTTGGGTTTCGCTATATGTCTTTGATGTTATGTGCTGGCGTATAGTATTGAGATATGTTGGGTGTCAGCATCACCTTTGTTGATACCGCTCTACCCAACCTACCGGACTCACGGAAACCGAACGCCTTTGTAGGGGTAGGTCTTGTGCCTACCCAACGGAAACCGAACGCCTTTGTAGGCGTATGTCTTTTGCCCACCCATCTGTGTAGCGTCCTATCCAAAAATCGGGAACACATAAGGCACAAGCACCTGTTGATAGACAGTGATCGTTCCGAAGATCGAATAGTAGCCTGCACACAACAGAAGTCCAATTTGTTTCCACAACGGCCCTTGTATCTCTGGCGGTAAGAATTTCCGGTTCACGTAGAGCGTATGTAGTGCCGAAAACACAAGTAGGTACCCGCCAATCGTTGCCGATACCAGAATCATGAAAAACGGCTTGACGAGATATATCGCGATGATACCCCAGATAATATAGACACCGAGAATGGGATAATAAATCCATTTTGCGCTGTGTTCGCCCAAGTTTCGCGCACGTCTCACCCCGGTCCAAATAATATCGGTGAAACCCCGCGGTACACCGTCCACACCCCCGAGCTGCGTCGAAAACAGCACCCAGAAACCGCAGAGGAGTGTGAGATACCACATAACTCTACCGCCTTTTGCCTCAAGTCCCTCTGCTTGCATTGCCGCTGCCGACCACTCTCCCATCTCCTGTCCTAAAGGCACATACTGCAAGGTCAGCATTGCGGGCAGTGCAATACCCACGAAACATCCGATCATCCAAATATAATACTGTTCAAATCGGACGTATTTCCACCACTCTTTGAACCGTTTGAGGTTTTCTGGTGTGATCCGAAACACTTTGCCCCAATGCGATAGTGTTACATGTTGTCCACCAATCATAGAGGGAATCGCGCCCACGAGACTGCTCATGCCCCATCCTTTATCGCGCACGTAATGGGTAATGCCGACATTGCCTAAGCCGCCGCTCCCGGCATACGCCGCGAATGCCCCAACCAACAACCAATTCACCTGCCCATCTTCTCCTGCAGTCGGCAGGGCACCGAAACTTAAGAAACCTTTGATAACTTTCCACCACGTGCTCGGTGACACCATAAACAGATCGACGATGACAAGGTAGCCGATAATCCAGACCACCATAAAGAGCGACACCTTCTCAAGCGAATTGTAAATTTTTCCACCGAACAGCACAATTCCGAGACAGCAGAAAAAGATAAGATATGCGAATGTGCGGACTGTCGCGCCATCTGCCTCCTGCGGCATATAGCCGAGCCACGCAGCAGCGAGTGCTGTCGCAGCCGTCATCGCCCAACCGGGCCAAATCCCGAAAAAGTTTATACCGGAATAGAAAGACATCCAGAAGCCAGCACCCGGTTTACAGCGCATATACCCGCTCATCATCGGTTCGCCGGTATAGAGCGTATAGCGGATCGCCTCTGTATTCAGAATGACTTGAAGTAGGATGGCGATTGTCGCGATCCAGAGCAATGTGCCCCCGTATTGTGCGGTAATCGCGGGACCGAGCAGCCATTCACCACTGCCGATCGAACCGCCTAACGCAATAATGCCAGGACCTAAAATATTCCGAAACGCTTTCCCAAATTGATACGGCGGTGGTGCCGGTAAATCATCGACCTCCCAATCGGGGAGCGTACCACCATCTACACGTTCTTTCGTTTCTGCCATATTGCTATACCTTCTTTTAAAGTCCGTAAAGTGTTCTAAAGTTTTGAAGTTGCGAAGTTGCATCAGCACTTTTGAAGTTCCAATTGTCTCTTTAAACTTTACAGATTTACAACTTTAGCACACTCGCCAACTTCCTCTCACCTCAGAACACTTCGCTTGTTCTTCCCCTACCCTTCCCAACAGATGGACACATCTAACTTCTCAGCAATACCAGCAAGACCTTTCAAATGGTCTACATGGATCGGAATGCCGTTCTCAAGGTAATTATCGTAGTTATTCCACTCAATCTCGCCGGGGAGATACGCTTGTTCCACCCCTTCCGCTGTTTTTGAGGTATGAATCTTATTGATAGCGCGCTGGATTTCCGACACGTAACCGTCGTATTCCGTGAAACTTGCAACATCCATCGCAAAGAAAAAGTGTTCAGAGGGATCACCCTCTTTATTGCACGCCATCAAGCCGCCGCATAAAGGTCCCGCTAAGATGCCCATAATGAGTGCCAATCCGTAGCCTCTCGGTCCCGCTGCAGGTGCGAGGAAACGTCCCTTCTCTGGATCGTTGGTAGGTTGTCCTGTGTCATCTATGAGCCACCCTTCGGGAATCGGTTTGCCATACATCCGTAGCGTGCCGATTTTCCCCCATGCGGAAACACCACACGCCATATCCAATACAATCGGGTGCCCATCGCCGGTCGGCAAGGCATAACTCATGGCGTTGTTGGCGACCACTGCTTCCGCGCCGCCGGGTGCTACAATAGAAGCGCCGCCTGTATTGGTTGTTGAAAACCCGATCATCCGACTCGATGCCGCCATAATTGCGTAGCATGCCGCCGCTCCGAAATGTCCAGCGTTGCGAACCCCCGCCGCAGCGATACCCGTCGTCTTGGCTTTCGCTATCGCTGTCTCCATTGCGAATGTGCTTGCGAGATGTCCCATCCCGTTGTCCCCGTCAACGACAGCGAAACTCGGTCCCTCTGTCGCTATACGGAGTTCAGGGTGTGGGTTCATCTTTCCGTCAAGAACAAGGTTGAGATAACCCGGCAAAGCGCGTGTGCCGTGTGAATGGACACCGCGCAAATCGGTCAACACCTGATGTTTCGCGATTGTCTCCGCGTCTTCCGAACGCAATCCCGCCTTTTCACAAAGCGTCCGAGCGAAATCGTGTAACTTCGCTGAATCTACCACAATTTCCTGCATAACATTCTCCCATCATGAATTCTCCGCCCATTTTAGCAAAGAAGGGGTAATAGATCAAGCATAATCCATATATTTCAATACCCATTGGCTGTTTTCTTTGGACAACCTTATTTGTTTAACGCTACAATTTACATAACAAAAAATACACTGGAGGAAATACACATGCGTCAATGTAACGCCTTGAAAATACACAGAAAAATATACCTTGAAATCTCCATTTTCGCGTTCATCTGCCTGATTCTCTTTTCATGCGCGAACCCGTTGCTACCGGTGGATAGCGATGAGGAACAATTGGTAAAAACAGAACTCAAAGATCGTTCGTTTCGGCAATTTGACCCTTCTAAGGATGCTAACAAGAGAAAAGGGGTTATCCTCGATTTCTTTAGCGGTATCAGTCTCTGGGCACAATATGCCGAAGGCAATACTGCCTTGAGCGAGTGGGAGATTTTTTCGGACGATTATCGCGTCGAAAAGTCGGATTCGGAATACAGGATTTATTTTGAATCACCGCGTTCGGCACAAATACTCCCAACGCAGTGTGATAATTGTATCAAGACCTCTGGTATTTCCATCTCAATTCGGAATCTTTTTGATAGCGAAAAGATAGAATTCAAACTGAATATTGACAATGACGATTTTCCTCGTCCGTTTCCCATCTTTGAGTCGTGGACGAAGTTTAGGGAAGATGAATATTTTGATTGAGTTGTTTAACCATCATACCCGTCCCCACAAAGTAAGTGCGGTTTTCAACGCAAAAAACACTTGATTTCAAGAGTCTTTTCAGTTTAGAATTGATGGCGGAGGATAAACCGTCATGCCGCAAAAGGAAATCCCGCGTCTCGCCTTGCTTCTAATCGCTTTCGTCAGCCTTACGTGGAATGCCATCGCAGAAACACCGCAAGATTTTTACGCACGCGGTATGCAAGCCGCACGCCGCGGCGAATATCCACAGGCACTCCAAGACCTTCACCGCTCGCTTGATTTACACCCTGAGTTCGCCAAAGCATACGCCGGTTTAGGTACGATTTATCTCCAACTCGGCGACTTTGATGCGTCAGAGTCCGCACTTAAACGTGCCTTGGCGATAACGCCAGGACTTTTATACGCCGAGGCAAATCTCGCCACAGTTTACACAAAGACAGGACGTTCTGAGGAAGCAATTAGCATCTATCGGGATCTTCTACAAAAACAGCCAGAATCGATTCAGGTGTGGTTAGGGCTCGCCTCGGCATATCAGCAAACTGACCAATTTGCGAAAGCGATTAAAGCCTATCACGAAAGCCTGAACCGTTCTCCAAACCTTGCCGCCGCGATGGCGAATCTTGCCTCCTGTTATGAAGCGATCAAAGATGAAGGGGAAGCAATTCAGTATTATAAGGCTGCGTTAGCCGTTAAACCGAAACTTCCTATGGCAAACGGTAATTTGGGGGCTATCTACCAAAAACAAGGGGAATTGGATAAGGCACTGCCGCTTTTAGAAACGGCTGTCCATCAGGATCCCGAGTTTACAGCGGCGCGCTATTGCCTCGGTTTAGTCCTTACAAAGAAACGGGAATTCCAGCGCGCAGCAGTAGAATATCAGCATGTCATCGCACAGCAACGCGACCATGTCGGTGCGTATTATAATCTCGCACAGGCATTTTTCCGACTCAAACGGTCTGAAGAGGGTAAGCGTGCGATGGAAGTCTATCGTCGCCTCAATGCCGTTGCCCAAGAAATTGATGACCGTGAGCGTGCCATCCTCCTTGAACCGAGCAACCCATTAAAACAGCACCAACTCGGACTTGTCTACGCAAAACACGGGAAAATTGATGAGGCAATCGAGGCGTTCCAAGCAGCCGTAAAACTGGATGGTAATGCACACTACGCACTCAACGCCTTAGCGCGGCTTTACATTTTGCGAGGTGTTCGCTTACAAGATGCCATCGCCTACGCCGAAAAAGCGTTCCATTTAACACAAGCCCCCCAATATCTACAGACACTCGCTTTGGCGCATTTTCAGGCAGATGAACATGAGAGCGCGTTAAAAGCGATTCGGGCCGCCATCAAAATGGAACCCGAAAATGATAGTTTTCGACAGACATTGAGAAAAATGAAGGAGGCAGATGCAAAGACAAAATAACAGTATAAACATCTCTATTCTGCTCCTAATCGTAATTGTTGTACAAGGTACTCTTAACGCCTCTGTTAGTGCAGACACCGACATTCAATTCGTTGATGTGACACAGGAAGCGGGTATTCACTGGAAACACGTTGATGGACGGAGCGGACAGAAGTATTTTATGGAAACGCTCGGCTCCGGTGCTGCTTTCTTTGACTACGATTCTGATGGCGACCCCGATTTGTACTTCGTTAACGGGGCACCGCTCCCCGGCTATGTCTCGCAAGAAATTCCAACCAATTGTCTCTATGAAAACAATGGTGATGGCACTTTCACCGATGTCACTGAAACAGCAGGCGTTGGGGATACCGGATACGGACACGGATGCGCCGTGGGAGATTACAATAACGACGGTCAACTGGATCTTTACGTCACGAACTACGGTACCAATCGGCTCTATCGGAATAATGGCGATGGCACTTTTACGGAGGTCGCGGAATCCGCTGGTGTGACAGAATCACGCTGGAGCACGAGCTGCGCCTTCGCTGATTATGATCGAGACGGCAACCTCGACCTCTACGTTGTCAATTACATCGTTTTTGACATCGATGAAAATCCGTGGTGCGGACTCAAGGAAAAGGGGATTCGTGCTTATTGCGAACCCGATAATTTTATTGCGCAATCCGATACGCTCTATCGTAACAATGGCGATGGCACTTTTACTGATGTTACAAAAACGACAGGCATCTACAATACAACGGGTAAAGGCTTAGGTGTTGTTTGGGGGGACTACAATAACGACGGTGCCGCTGACATCTATATCGCTAACGATTCCACAGAAAACTTTTTTTATCGGAACAGTGGCGATGGTACTTTTGAGGAAATCGGTTTCATGGTCGGCGTAGCACTCAGCGAAGATGGTGTGGCTGAAAATGGCATGGGGACAGCCTTTGGCGATTGGAATAACGACGGTTGGCTCGATCTCACCGTCACCAACTATGCCCAACAGACAAATACGCTCTACCATAACGACGCAGACGGTTTCTTTACAGACGCAACAACTACGACAAAAACGGCGCAGATCACCTACCCGTACCTCGGTTGGGCGACCGCTTTTATTGATTACGATAACGATGGATACCAAGACCTCTTCGTTGCCAATGGACATTTGCACGAGAATCTCGCAGAACTCGGACAGGAAGGTACCTACGGGCAGCGCAATCTGCTTTTCCGAAACAATGCTAATGGCACGTTTACGGAAGTCTCTGAAACCCTCGGTCCTGGTATGACACTGGAGGACGTAAGTCGTGGTGCCACCTTTGCAGATTACGATTTAGATGGTGACATCGACATCATAGTGACCAATTCAAACACTGCCCCCCGCCTTTTGCGTAACGACGGGGGTAACCGAAAAAGCTGGTTACAGATCCGATTGACGGGAACAAAAGGTTCTACAGATGCGATTGGTGCGCGCGTCAAGGTAACAACGGGAAAACTCACACAGACACGTGAGGTGCAGAGTGGCGACGGTTACCTTTCACAACGAGATCTCACGCTCCATTTCGGAATCGGAGACTCTGAACAGGTAGACAGTATTGAGGTACAGTGGCAGCATGGGACGAAGCAGGTGATTAAATCGGTCTCAGCAAATCAGGTGTTATCTCTTGAGGAGAGTAGCGATGAATAGCGTATCGAATGCCGTTGAACGCCATTATTGGAAAGCGGTCATCTTTCTTCTGGTCCTGATTTTAGCAGGTACCGGTTTTTGGGGTGTGCGGCGGTTTGCCCCTGCGATGTTCCTTGGAAAACCGGATTTAATTGCTGTTCCGAATGAAGAACAAAGTCAGGCAAGGGAGTCTCTGGTGCAGGATGCGCCTGCGCTTCTTAACATCAATACCGCTTCTACCGAGGAACTTCAGACCCTTCCGAACATCGGTGAGCGGATGGCAGAAAGGATCGTCGATTATCGGACGCAACACGGCAAGTTTGACAGTGTGGATGCGCTTCAGAACGTCAAAGGTATCGGTGCGAAGACACTGGAGAAATTGAGACCTTTCATTGATGCCAAGTAGTTAAATCCCTATCCTGCCGATCTCCGTGAAGATGTGTTGAACCGGCATATCCCACGCTTGTGGAAAGGTATCTTCTACAAGTTGTATTTGATACGCCAATCCGATCGCAATAGCGTGTGGACACTTCATGAGAAACCGGTCGTAGAAACCCTTGCTGTATCCGAGGCGATACCCCTTACAATCGAAAGCGATACCGGGAACTACGATGAGTTGGAGCTGCTCAGTGGGAAAGATTGGGCATGTAGCGTTCGGTTCTAACATGCCGTAACGATGGCGCACCAGTTCGGTTTTCAGATTCTGGATCCGTCGAGGGATGAGTTCTAATCGCTCCGTATCTACAACAGGCGCGCAGACCTGTTTACCTGAACGAAGTAACATCTCCAGCAAACCGGTGGTTTCAACTTCGCTTCTCATACTCAAATAGAGCATCACGGTATCGAAACCCTCATGCTGTATCCAGCGCGCAGCGGAATCAACGATACGCTGGCTGCGTCTTGCTCGCGCCTCCGGCGTGAGTGCTTCGCGACGCTGAAGTGTTTCAGTGCGGACACGTTCCCGTTCGGTCGCGATCTTCATTGCTCTCTACTTTTGGTACCTGACTTTTCCAGCAACCTCTACGGTATCAACAATCGCCATGATTACAGCATCGACAGGTTTGTTGCCTGTCACCGCGGTCTGCCGAGCCGAGCTGCCGGTGGCAACGAGGACAATTTCGCCGATACCGGCACCCACAGCATCTACAGCGACTGTATATACCCGATCAACTTCACCGTTCAGATCAACATTTTGGACAACCATCAGTTTGCTTCCGATCAATTTCTCATCTTTCTGCGTCGCGACGATTGTCCCCGTAACTTTTCCAAGGGTCATTTAATAAAACACCTTTCGTATCAGTATAAGAATCGCGAGTGAAACTCGCTCCTACAGGAAGAATCTTTTTCCGGCATCTACTGAATTTAAGATAGTTCGCTTTACGATATTCGTAATAATTATACACGGAATCCGCTGAAATTTCAAGATTCAATCTACATCACGGAAATAAGTGCATCCGAAAATGTGTATAGTTAGCAGAGTCTAAACACCTTATAGGGATTCGGCAACTGAGATTGACAGATGCCTCCTAATGTGCTAAACTATCTTTAAATTGTTGCTTCGATTCTCTGATAAAGTGGAGGAAAATTTGAGCCGAAACCGTGCTGATGTCATCATTATCGGCGGCGGCATTATCGGATGCGCCATCGCTTACAATCTTGCCAAACGGGGTGTGAAGCCATTAGTCATCGACAAAGCACCCGCCGTTGGTACGGAAGCCTCATGGGCAGGTGCGGGGATTTTAACCTCACACGCTTCAACACATGAACCGTACCCGACGCTCTGCCGCGCGAGCCTTGCGCTGTATCCAGCGTTGGCAGAAGAACTCCGAACGGAAACCCAGATAGACATTGAATACATCCAATCTGGGACACTGTCGGTATTCTTCAATCCCGCTGAAGCGGCAGGGTTAATCGGTCTCGCAGACCGACGCGTGAAACGCGGTTTCTCAACGGAAGTTTTGACGGCAGAACAAGCGTGGGGGTTAGAGCCAGCACTCTCAAAATCTATCGCCGGTGCTGTTCTGTTTCCTGAGGATGCACAAGTTCGTAATCCGAAGATGGTCACCGCGCTGGCAAAGGGTGCTGCGAAACTCGGCGCAGAATTCCAAGTCGGCAACCCTGTTACCGATTTTATCCGAGTCAGCGAGGAGGGTGCGGAACGCGTTGTTGGGGTTGTTGTGAACGGCGAAACTTTATATGCAGACACGTTTGTGATTGCCGCAGGATGCTGGACAGGGACGCTGGCTGCTCAACTTGACGTTCCGATTCACGTTGGACCTGCGAAAGGACAGATCGTCCTTATTGAGGCGATGCCACCGCCCTTCCAGCATATTGTCGATGGACTCGGTATCTACATCGTCCCAAGAACCGACGGCAAAATTCTACTCGGTGCTACAGTCGAATTCGTTGGTTATGACAAAACCGCAACGGTAGACGGTGCCAAGCAGATGATTGATGCAGGAATTGCCATCGCGCCGCAACTTGCGCAGAGCACTTTCGTGCAAACATGGTCAGGTTTACGTCCGCATGCGAAAAAGGGACCCCTTCTCGGCTACCTACCGGGGTACGATAACGTCGTTTTGGCATCTGGGCATTTCAAAAACGGCATTCTTCTCGCGCCGATTACAGGGCAACTTATCGCTGAACTGATTACCACAGGACAGCCCGCGTTGTCACTGGAACCATTTCAGCCAACTGGGGTATAATGCATACCTCGAGAAATCAGGGTTAAAGTCGTAAAAATATTTTTTTGAATTTTAAATGAATTGTTTTAAAAGATACGGGTTAAACTATAGACAATCTTTTTTAATGGATGAAAAAGGGCATCAAACACTGCCCCTATCTGGCGAATAAACTTAGAAAGGAGTTTTACAATGCGTCAGTACGTTTTGTGTTTAACGGAGGCAACGCCTCACGCTGGAGATGGTCGTTTGGGAGATTGGATCTCCCTGAAGACACGGGCATCTAAAATTGCCAATGTGCGCTGTTGTTGGACGAGGACTCGACTATGGAGAAGGCACAGACCGAGGAGTGAACAAGCAGGCATCCTCCGTTACGGAACGGAAGGAGGGTTGCGCGCCTTCGCTTGAGAAACTCCTCTTTTGAGGAGACAAGCATGTTACACACTGACGAACAGTTGATGCTCTCTGTGAAGGACGGAAACAGAGATGCATTCCGAATTTTAACCGAGCGTCATTATACAAACACTTTAAATTTTATCTATCGATTTGTCAAAAACCGGACGGTTGCGGAAGACCTTTGCCAAGAGACGTTCCTACGGGTGTGGCGCTGTGTGCCAACGTATCGCCCTATCGCAAAATTCAGAACGTTTCTTTATCACATCGCCAAGAACGTGTGTTTAAAACAGTTGGCGAAGGACCAGAAATCACCGCAGATCGAATCTTTAGATGCACCCTATAGCGATGAAGATGAAAACTCTCACCCTATTGCTGTTGCTACCGCAGATACCAACTACTCTCCAGAGGCGTTGCTGATCGCCAAAGAGACCTACGAGGCAATTCAGGCTGCAATCAGTAAACTGTCGCAAGAGCATCAATTGGTGTTTCGGTTGACAGAGGTTCAAGGATTGTCTTATCAGGAAGTTGCCGAAATCGTTCAATGTCCGATCGGCACGGTTGCCTCACGCAAAAACGCTGCGATTCGACAACTCCGGAAGTTTTTGGCACCTTACAGGGCAAGCCTATGATATATAGGTCCTTAAATTTCAAAATATAACCTTCTTTGCACTCTGGCGTACAACCTTACGCCAGAGTGCTTTTTTGTAGATTTTCATGGCGGAATTGGATATGCTATTCTTAAAAACCTATCTATTATCCTCATGACGAGAGGTATAACAATGGAAGAACGTATCTTTACATCTGATGAGATGGCCCAATTTAAGGAATGCGGTTACCTCCATCTAAAGGAGGCTTTCCCTCGGGATTTAGCCTTGGCGATGCAAGACTTCATGTGGAAGGAACTCAAGCACTTGAACGGGATTGATCGCCAAGATAGGACCACATGGTCGATCCGCTGGAGCGGACTCAACAAAACAGCACGGCACGGCATCTACAAAGGGGTCAATAGCTCGCGTATGATCCAGGCTATCCATCAGTTGCTGGGGCCTGGCGACTGGATTCACCCGGGAGGGCGAGGTGGATTTCTCGTGAGCTTCCCAGAAGACAACGATGAACCGTGGGATGTTACAAACAGCGGATGGCACTGGGACGGTCATCCTCAAACATACAGCGAAGCCCGACCGCCTCTTAACCTGTTTACCTTTTATTCACAGGTTATGCCGGGTGGAGGTGGAACTGTAATCGTCTCGGGTTCACATAGACTCGTTATGCACTTCTTCGACACCCTACAGCCGAGCCAAGTACGCGATAAGCAAAAGATACTCAAGCGTCGATTTGCTAAATCGCATCCGTGGTTCGCTGAGTTGACGGGGGTAATATCAAGCACGGATGACCGAATCCAGCGATTCATGGAAGAGACCACTATGATCGACGATGTTCCTGTCCGTGTTGTCGAGTTGACGGGCGATCCAGGAGACGCTGTGTTCTTCCATCCAGCGATTTTCCACGCCACATCATATAACCGAGCAGAAGTTCCAAGATTCATGCGTGTCTGTGGCATCAGCAAACGGGAATCGGAGTAAAGCGGATCAAAACGGGGTACGAGCAATTACAACGAAGTGGCCCCTTTAAGGTATCTCAATTTAAGAAAATAGTTGAAACAATTCAATGGACAATTGAGATAAATTGGGATATGATGTAACTTTAGAAAAAGAGAAAAGAGCCGTCCGCTTGACAAGTCTCAAAGAACAAAAGGAACGTAATACGATGGAAAATGCACGCTCCCCAATCAAAGCTCTCACCTTTGATGTTTTCGGCACGGTTGTAGATTGGTACAGTTCAATTGTTACCGAAGGTGAAGAATTTGGGAACACTCACGGTATTGACATTGATTGGGCACAATTCGCCTTGAGATGGCGCGCTGGCTACGGTCCCGCGATGAATAGGGTTCGGAGCGGCGAATTGCCGTGGCAGAATATTGATGCCTTGCATCGCCTTATTTTAGATAACCTCCTTGAGGCGTTTAACATTACCGACCTGAGCGAAGCCGATAAGGAGCATCTGAATCGGGTCTGGCATCGACTTAAACCGTGGCCCGATGCAGTCCGTGGTTTGAAGAGGCTCCGGAAGCGATATATTGTTGCCACGCTCTCTAATGGGAACATCGCCTTGTTGACCAATATGGCAAAATTCGCGGGACTCCCGTGGGATTGCATTTTATCTGCCGAATTAACACAACACTACAAACCCGACCCCGAAGTCTATGAAACCGCCGCTTCCCTACTCGGTTTGTCTCCTAATGAAGTGATGATGGTCGCTGCACACCCTGGCGATCTGCGAGCTTCACAGGCTGTCGGTTTTCAGACAGCATTGGTGCCGCGCCCTTTGGAGTATGGACCACCTGGCAGGGTCGAAGGTGTAAACGCGGATCCATCGGACCTTGTTGCCAATGATTTTAATGCGTTGGCAGACCTATTAGAAGTAGAATAAAGGGTCAAAGCAAGCCCTCAAACTTGAATTGGAGAATACTTTATGGACAAAATCCGAATTGCTTTTATCGGCTGTGGCGGCATGTCATCGCAATTGCAACAGTGCATACCGATGGTGCCAGAATTTGAATTTGTTGCCACCTGCGACCTCGTGGAAGAGAAGGCAGCATCGAACGCCCGAAGATTTGGTGCACTCCGTCATTACACCGATTACAACGAAATGTTCAAAAATGAAGATCTCTATGCCGTGGCTGTTGTCGGTAGACCGGAGGATAAATTACATCGTGACATCGGTATTGAGTGCCTTAAACAAGGCTATCACATCTACACCGAGAAGCCGCCCGCGACTACCGCTGAAGGCGCGAAGATGCTCGTTGATGCGTCAGCCGAGACCGGCAAAACGGGTATGGTCGGTACCATGTGGCGACACGCGCCTGCGCACCAGATTGCCAAACAGTTGATGGATGATGGGGAATTCGGTGAAGCCTGTCAATACCATACCCGATACCTCGCACCGGGCCCACGTCTCCAAGAAGCGGGATCCCCTTTTGCGTGGTCCTTCATGCTGGATCAAGTGATTCATCCGACCGATTGCATGCGTTTCTTTATGGGACAGGTCAGCGAGGTTTACGCGACAGGAACGGTTGAGGCAGCCTCCAGTACGGTCTCAATTTCTGTCAATCTACGTTACGCGAACGGCGGCATAGGAACAATGACACTCGGCACGGGTCCGGTTTTAGAAGCGATGGTTTTCGTCAAAGGCACCGGCAATCAGGCGATTCAGGTGTTGGAGACACGCAAGTTGCGCCTTTATCGTAATCCAACATGGCTCGGTTTCGGGGGTGGCTATGCCGATACACCAACCGAAGAGTGGGATCTCAATACTGCGTACCACGGTATCGGCAGACCGGGTTATCTTGAAGAGATGCAGCATTGGGCACAGTCGTTGAAAGCAGGGACGCAGCCGCATTCAAGTCTTGAAGATGCCTACCAGAACATGCGCGTTTTGGAGGCGATTAGCCGTAGTGTCGAAACAGGAGAGGTCGTTCAAATATCCGTTTAGCGGAGGCAGAAATGGAAAAGTTAGGTCGAATCCAGATTAATCCAAAGGTTTGCCTCGGGCAACCCGTGATTCGGGGAACCCGAATTACAGTAAGCGTAATTCTTAGATTATTAGTCGGTGGTCGGTCAATTGAGGGTGTTATTGAGGATTATCCAGAATTGGAGGTCGCTGATGTCCAAGAGGCGATGAAGTACGCCGCTTGGATGGTTTCAGACCAACTTCTGGAAACGGAAGCGATGTAAGTGAGGCTTCAAATGAACTGGACCCCACGCGTAAAACCCATCAAAATCCGTCGACTTTATCGGTATACTCGGCTCGGCATCTACGATGATTTATTGTTGCACGATATCGGTTGGCAACTCTACGCCCGGTGTACGGACATTGCTACAGTCGCCGATGTTTACCGAGGCGGACGTGTGCCTTGCCCAAAGTGCAGCACAAAGATTGCGCGCCGGATTGATCCACTCTTTAGTTCCGGTGAAGGTGGCACGCACGAACACTGGTTTCACTGCACACACTGCGGAGAACGATTGCTCTGGCGCGACTGCCGACAGTCACTCCGTAACACGCCCCGATGTTTTGAGTGTCGTGAGGTATTGCAAAAAACAGACGAACTCGCGTGTGCCTGTGGTAAAACTTGGTCGCCAGCAGCCTACAATCAATCCATAAGAACCCGTGTCCGTCTGCCGTGTCCACACTGTTTTAATCTCGTCCGTAGGCCTGCTCCCCCTAAAGTTCAGGCGACCAGAGCTCGGCGATCCAGTCCTGAATTGCAATGTCCCAAGTGCCAAGCGGTTGCGCTCCATCAACACGGCAATATCGAGTGTACAGTCTGTGACTATAAACGCCGATGGCGAGATTATCGCAAGGGTTTAAAAAAGAAAGATGAGAAACTCGAATGCCCGAATTGTGAGCATACTTTCAAATGGCAGACGTGGCGTAAAAGCACCCATTCATTGAGAACGGGCAATCCGAGACCTGCGCGTGAATTCATTAAAAGATGGCTCAGATGCTACACGCCGCAACAGCGTATGATACAGATTGATACGCTACTTCAAACCTTACACGGTCGAGGTCCCTTAGCACCGCTGTTTATTGATAGTGGTGAACATAACATCCGCCAGATGCTTGACGATTTAGCATCATAGATTTGAATGTTCCTGCGAGATTCATGTATGCAAGACTCTGTTACCACACCTCAATGGGAAGAGGATAATTCCCAAGATTTCA
>CAZGAW010000042.1:0-36578 GCA_964523645.1 uncultured bacterium
CGCGCTGATTCTACTATTTTACCACATACTTATGTTTTACTCAATATGAGTTCTAATTTAGGCGGAGCACCGGCAGTTATAGATCCTCCTGCGGCAAGTCTCGGTTTGACTCAAGACCTCTTTAAATGCATGGATAATCCGGTAGCACCTAGGGACCTTCCATCCAGTGTAGAACTTGTGCCATCTCGGAATAAACAGCCCGAGACAACGCTGCTTGTTCACGATCAGACCATCCCTAAAGTTTGGGGCGTAGAGCCACAAAATGTATATGTTTGGCAATGTAAAACACTTGCCACAATTCAAGATTTCAGTGGGAAACCCAAACTATCACTTCCGACGCACGTCCACCTGCGAAAACAACAAGATTTTTTCACCGACCAACTTTTTGTCATCAACCAAGAGAAAGCTTTTCATGAGCACAGCACTTTAGTCTCTGAAGGCGGTGAGGATCTCGATTTTAACGGAGTCTCCGTTACGCCTATCCTACCTATCACTGAGGAATTGCTCACCTATCTTGATGTAAATGACTTAAAGGAGCGAATCACTTTTGACCAGCAGAACGACAGTATTGTCGTGCGTTTGCGTCTCACTTTGAGCGGTATTGATGGAGAAAATTTAGATTTTACTATTGACAAAACATACGACGCGGCAAATGTTAAATCAATACCTACCGGACCGGTTTTGGCAATTTGGCCGAACTTCAGAACGTCAGATTGGAAAGCGTATTATACTTACTTTACAACAGCCGATCAAGACACATTCTATGCCAAGCCTTTTCTGGAGACAGATGAAATGCCTGATCCTCAAACATTTTCGGATAGCCGAGGAAACGTCGAGAAAGAAATTACAAAAACGGAACGTTTTCCTGAAGCGATGCTTTGCGAATATGATGGCGATAAGGCAGGAATCGTACTTATATCGACTCCAGAAGAAACTCATAGTATTGATGGAACCAATTGGACAGTGGGTGTGGATTTCGGGACCAGCAGCACCACGATCTATAGATATAGAAATGGCGAAGCTAATCCGAAGTCAGTAACCTTTAATGACCGTCTTTTCCGCATCACCGATCCTCATATTAACCCAGACCCCGCGTTTTATAACGATTTTCTCTCTCCTGAAGAGGAACAGACCCCGTTCTTCAGTCTATTTCAAAAACTCGGAAATAACGGAACAGACGAACCGCTCCTTGATGGACACATCTATTTTCTTGACCACTATATGGATCTTCGGTCCGCCGAAAATATTATCAGCGATCTCAAATGGTCCACCAGCGCAACAGATCGGGAGCACATCAGGGTTTTCCTTAAACAACTTTGTCTTCAGTGCGCGGCTGAGGCTATTCATGATGGTGCCGAGGAGATACATTGGAAGTTTTCTCATCCACTTGCGTTTACAGAACGGGATAGAGGGCAATTTGAACGCATTTGGAAAGATGTCGGATTGGCTTGTGAGCGTGCGACAGGACTGTCCCAGCGGGTCGTGACTCCTGCGGAATCGGAAAGCGTCGTCACCGCGAAATTCTTTGAAAGTACATTACAAAATGAACATGCTACCGGTGGTTTTACGAGTGGTGCAGTCTGCATCGACATTGGTGGCGAGACTTCGGATATTTCAATTTGGAAAAACAATGACCTATATTGGCAAACATCAATCAGATTTGCTGGACGACATATCTTTTTGAATCTGCTCAAAGCAAACCCGGAATTTCTGAAAAATTTTGGTGCAGAGCAGAAAGATATTAATTTATTACAAGATGCAGCCGCAGGCACGAATGACATATTCTATGCCCAAGCGGATGCTTTGATTCAGGACAAAGGGCAGGAGTGGTTGAATGAATTAGCTATTGTTGGTAACGATCCTGCTATCCAACCGTTTTTTCAACTCATTTCGCTCGGCGTTGCTGGACTTTTATATTATATTGGTCTACTCCTTAACCACCTCTCTCAAAACGAAGATGATTTTAACCCAGAAATACCCAGTATATACATCGGCGGTAATGGATCAAAAATTCTACACTGGATGGCAGACGGTAGTTTCAATCCTGACAATCCTATGGCATTGCTGTGTAGAAAGCATCTCAAAGGTATTATCCGCAAAGCATCGGGATTTGACAGTGATAATAACCGCGGTATCGAGATCAGTAAACACCCTAAACAGGAAGCTGCTTATGGGTTAGTTGCTGAAGGCAGACCACTCAAACTGAATGACACGCAATTCAACATTTTAGCAGGTGAATCGTTTACAGAAGATGGAATAGAGTATAAGTGGAATGAAATCCTTACAGCTGAACGACTTGGTAACCGCCTATCGATTTCTAAAAACAAATTAGAAGAGATCGAAAATTTCATAAAAAACTTCAACCTTGGATTAGGGGCAGAGATCAATATGCCAGTCAACTTGAATGAAACTCTAAGTGGCGGACTACACGGTTCTGCTACTGTTAGAGACATCATCTTTGAAGAATTGGAAAAAGCTTTCCAAAATTTTAGCGATGCGGAACCGGAAGAAATCTCTGTTGAGCCATTATTTATTTTGGCGTTGAAGGCTTTGCTGGACGCGAAAACAAGACGATGGAAGAATACGGCAAGTTAAACAACAAACACAAGTTTAAGAGGAACTCATGGGAACCATAGATTGGCTAAATTCAAATATCGGCGTGGCTATAATTCTCACCATTGTAGTAATCGTAACAATCATTGATTAGTATGTCTATTCGCGGAGAAGACAATTGAAAGTTACCAACGAACCTGAAAATATCGACAAACCGGTGAGAACTGAGCAACCTGAAATTGTGGTATTTCTACGTCCTTATGCCCCGTGTGTTCAGTGTCTGATGCTTTGTATAGAGAACGTCGGTACTAGAACAGCCTATAATATTCAGTTCCGCTCCGTTCCTTTCGCTACTGCTCAGTTCAGCACTCCTTCTTCTCACCTCAGTGACGTAGATATTCTTAAGAAAATTAACTTTATTCAGAACGGAATTGGCTGTTTTGGGCCTGGACAGAAGATTGAACAATTCCTAATTAGCCTAATAGGCGGATTGCCTGAAGAACTGAAACAACCAATGCAAATCTCTGTTACTTATATGGATTCGCTGAACCAGACGTACGAAAATAGATATGCACTTGACTTTGGTGACTTTGAAAGTCTCTTGTCAATTGATTCAGAAGTAGAAAAATTGACTTCAGAATTGAGATCTTTAATTAATGTAATCCAAGCAGGCTTTACGCAAGTTGCGGAAAATATTGAACGCATAAGACCACCCCAGACCGCGGGATTGGAAGAGCATCCCCAATCCGCCGAAAGTGAGCAAGTTAAGCCACTATCTCCAGAACTTCAGGAGTTTGTTGACTTGTACAATGTAGGTAATGATGCTAAATTGCGACAAATTTATAGTCCCTTCTATTCAATTCAGGTTAGTAACGAATCTGACCGTTTGCAGAATCCAAACGTTCCCCCTATTTTCCAAACACATTCAAACGGCAGTTTTGTCGCGTACGCCGTTGATTCTGAAAATTTATATGCAGTTGCCCCATTTTCTGGTTTTGTTTTACAAAACGCACTTTATAGTTCTGGAGCCTTCGGTGATGTGTTCGAGTGTCCTGGTTTTGATCCAGAATACAAATATCGCGTCAAGGTTATTCGCCCTGCGTTTTTTAAACGGGATCCTGTAAACGAGGAATGGACACTTCAAGAAAAAGGGAAATTGGAATTAAAGGAAAAGGACTATTAGAATCAAAAACCACCACGGGTAGAATTTAACCCGTTCTAAACTCAAGGTGAAGTGTACATTTGAAAAAGACCTCTACCTACGAGATAATAACAGCACATATTTATAAATCCCTTATAGAAAATAGTAGACACTTATGCTCGAATACTTGTTTCCTGAAACCCTAATTGCTTTCGGTATTATATGGGTTTTGATAGGTTTCTTTTCCATCTGGCTTATCGGACTCGTCATATATTGGCGTTGGTTGCGAACAGAGCGGAAACGCATCGAAAACAATCAAAATATCCAACCGCTCGTGAATGCTCAACAAGAACGAGATCGTGGGCGCGAAGATAACGATCAGAAAGTCGATCCTGAAAACACGTTTAGCGAATTTTGTGAGGAAAGCAGCCTTAACAGACGTTCTCCGATCACAAAACATCTCAAAGCGATTTTCTTGGCAGGTTGGGATGAAACCCGTCTTGAAGGCAGTGAGTTAATTAATCACACCACATCTGAGCTATTTAAATGGAACAACCTCTTTCGTTCCATGTTGGCAGTTTTCATCGTGATCGGACTCCTCGGGACGCTTTTCGGACTCGCCGATAGTCTAACAGGACTCCCTCCTGCTTTGAGAGAAAATGTAGCAAGCGAAAGTACCATAGAAAATAACGAAAAGAGAGCTGCAAACCAACCCTCCACAGAAAATAGTAAAAAGATGATTCAAGCATTGAGTGAGCTTCTTGATAAGATGAAAGGGGCTCTTGCCCCGAGCATTTGGGGTATCATTTTTACTATTATCGGTGTGATTCTTTACGGCATTTATTTACAACTTGCCTGTCATCCTGTTAAATCTATCCTGGAGCGATCAACACTAACCGTTTGGATTCCGCAACTCTACCCGACAACCTCCCAAAAATTAATCCAAACCCTTCAGCAAAGCGAATCTCAGATGCAAAAAGGATTTGAGACCGCAGCACAGTTTAGCACATCAGTTGAAAGAGTACATGACAATATAGATGAATTCAACGAAAGTCTCACGCAAGCGAGTGCGATTACACAACCCCTATCCGATTCAGTGACACAAATCAACAAGGCGGCATCGGACATCAGCACCGCAGCCGATACGCTTAACATAGGTTTTACGGAAAGTCTGGGCAAATTTTCAAAAGAATTCACATCAAGTGTTACCCATCTCACTGGTTTTCAAGATGAGATTCGTAATCTCCACCAACAGTTTCAAGAAGCAGCAAACCAAAAATTAAATCAGTTTCAAGAAGCAGCAAACCGAAAATTAGACCAACAGATTGAAACGTTAAATAAGCAGGATCAAAATCTCAGGACAACCGTAGAGGTTTTGAAAAATTCCGAAAAACTCTATGTTGAGTCCTGCCAGCAAATTGATAAAACACTTCAAGAATTTCTTAGTAAGACCGCTGAAGCAAGTGCTAACATAGAAACTACCAATAAAAGGTTTCTTGAAGGCATAAACACGAGTAACCGCGAGTGGATTAAAGAAATACAAACGCAGTTGAAGGCGGATCTCGCGATTATCCAACCGACCTTGAAAGCAGAGTTAACGACACTTACCGAGCAATTAACTTCGGATCTCACAGAAGTCCAAGGAACCCTAGATGAAAGACTAACAGGACTTACCGAGCAATTAAAGTTCTTCCAATTGCCAATTGAAAAAACTGCCAATCAAATTGAAGGAATTATCGAAAGTTTTACGAGGATCATGGAAGGAATTGTCAACAATCTACAATCAGAGTTCGAGAAGCAAAACGAAATAATAAAAGAACAGAACGAAAAATATGAGTCACAACTCACCGGGGTCAAAAGTCTAAATGAGAGTGTTAAGAACTTGTTGACACAATTAGATGAGAACAGTAAAAATCAGAAAGAGGCTGTTAATACACTGAGTAACAATGTCGGTGGACTGACGAAAGATATTCAAAGCCTTGATACTGCAATTAAATCCTTTACATTAGATTCGGGGGATATCAGCCAGTCGCTTGGAGCAATTAAAGGGCATGTTGAAACGTTAGGCACTGCGTCCCAAGAATTAGTGACAAAAGCTGAAAAAGCCGATGTTACACCACTCACAAGCAGTATTGAGAAACTTAATACCTCTATCAATGAAATTTCCGAGCATTCTCAAAACTTAGGAGACTCCGTTGACAGGCTGATTGGGCAAATACACTTGTCAGGTGAAAATGGTTCCGATTCAACTGGTAGAAGAAAGAAATCATTTCTTCAAAAAATATGGAATTTATTTCAACGGAGAAAACCTTCGACACACGTTACATCTGAACCTACTGAACAAATGGAAAATCCAAGGGACTCAGAGCGTTCTGACGATTGAGGTTTAAACAAACTTAATTTCATGAACCCACAAACTTGAACCGAAGCAATGGAAGATAATACATTAGATTTCAATTTTTGGCCCTCCTTTTCAGACTTAATGCTGACGCTTGTCTTGATATTAGTGATTGTCGTGTTTGCTGTGATTGCTGCATTTTCCATTGGAACAGACGATCTGAGAGCAAAACTACAAGAAGCTGAAAAAGAGATGGCTAAAGTAAAAAAAGAAGAGAAAGAGATAACCGAAGCCCTCGCGAAAGTTGAAGAAAAACAGGAAACGTTAATCGAAGCAATTGCTGCAGCGTACAACGTTCAATGGGAAGATATCAATAAATGGGAAGATAAAGAAAGCAAGACCAATTTTTTCGAGATTCCTATCTACCTTGAAAACGGAGAATACACAGAAATTCAGATCCAAAACGAGCAGAAACTCCAACGTTATAGTTTTAGTGACCGTATTCTGTTTAGACGAAATAAATATGATCTGAACGAAGAAGGAAAAAAAACACTTCAGGTTGTCGGTCACGAAATAAACGAGAATTTAAAGGACATCACGGAGATACAGATCCAAGGGCATGCAGACCCTGACCGTCCGGCTGGTGACTATTTTTTTAACTTACATCTCGCAGCATCGCGCGCCATTGAGGTCTATAAATTTCTACAACGCAGCATTAGAATAGATCCGGCGAGGCACCTTATGTCCGCAACCTCTTTCGGTGAGTACAAACCTGTTCAACGTTCAACTGATGATAGCACTTATAACCGACAGAAACTCAGGCAGGATAATAGCACTCGTGCGTTAAAAGCTAAAAACCGTCGCATTGAAATTCTGCTATTTTATCGACTTGAGCAAGCAGAAGAGTAAAAGGATAGTCCGCTATGTACGTGAGATTGCTTATCGCCCTATTTCTGGGCAGTCTTTTTATTACTGCCAGTAGTACTGCGGAAGACGCACTCAGCGGTGTTCGGATCGTGGAAGGGATTGTCCAGCAGCGTCCGCCGAATACCCGACAGACACTCGGGAAACGGTACGTCTGGAACTTCAAAGGAAAATCTTATACTATCCTCATGACAATCGACATTGAAAGGTATAATTCCTACGACGGTAAAGAACGGTACGATATTCCCCGAATGGTCGAAGAGGGGCGAACAACAATCGGCAACCTCACACGTGAATTTCAGAACATCTTCAAACGGCATCGCGAGTGGTCAAAACAGGATCGCGTGGACTTTGTTCTGAGTTTCGTCCAATCCTTACCGTATACCCTCGACGACGTGACTACGGGTTACGACGAATTCAGACGCTACGCTATTGAAACCTTAATTGAAGGTGGTGGCGATTGTGAAGATACGACCATTTTGGTTGCGGCTATCCTACGCGGTTTAGGCGAAAAGACGGCACTTATTTTTACACCCGGACACATAGCACTCGGTGTGAGTGGCAATTTCACGGGTGCTTCGGTCACGCACGACGGTACGAAGTATTACTATTGTGAGACCACTGGCACGGGTTGGACTGTTGGCGATCTGCCTTCATCCTCTGGTACAACCGTAACCAATATTATCCCCTTAACGCCTTCAAAAATAGGAACCACACCGAAACCGGACAGGATAACACCGCCTGCGCCTCGCGAGCTGTCCCCAGAAACGATAACACCTACACCCCAAACGCCCCCAATCAAAACCACGCCTAAATCACCCTCATCTAAAGCCCAAACCAATAGCACGCAGTCAAAGAGTCGCCTCGGGATTGCGATTGTTATTCTCTTTATCCTCATCGGTCTCGGTATCGCCACAGTGTATTTCTTGCACAGATCTTTTAAAGAGGAGCGCGAATACTAAGGAATTTCAAATGAAAATATTATTTTCCCTGACAATATTAACCCTGAGTCTTGTCAGTATCGCAACTGCGGGCCTCGATACGGAGTCCCTCTTCAACCGTGTAATCGCTGTTTACGACTTTGAACCCACTGGAAAGCGAGAGAAGTTGGTGTTCGTAGAGGATAGCGGTCCTCAACAACTCCCCGCCACGCTCTTGAACGGTGCGACCATTGCACAAGGCGGTAAATCTGGGCAGTGCCTTTCATTGGATGCGCATACCGTTATCTGATGGATCCATCAGTATGAATTGTTTACCACCCAATTGGAACGATTCAACCAAGTTTTCCGACCGCGTATCCAAGCACTCAATGCTGCAGATTGGATGGCAGTGGATGACGACCCATAATTTCTATAGACTTTTCAATCGGAACTAAACGTGAAAGAATTATTGTTAGCGGATGCACATCAGTTATCTGCCTCTCACTCTGAATACGAAGCGACCCGACATCAGATAGAGATTGCTGAATACAAAACCTTCACGCTGCGTGAGGCGGACTTTGACGATCTCGTTTTCATGGAAGCGAATGACGCTGTTTGGGCAAACAATCAAGAATTGGTAGACAGGCTAACACCGAAAGGCAAGTCACGCACGCTTAGAGAAGTCGTAGACAGGATTCTGAAGGTATATCCGCACGAGCGTCCCATCCAAGTCTTTAAGCAGCTCTCCGAGGACGAGCCGTGGTTTGAGGGATGCTTTATTATCAGTGCGCGGTTCGATCCGCGCCTGATGGGAGAATTGTTGGTTCGACCGCTGACGACTTATGAGAAACCCGCGCATTCCCCGAAAATCAGGTTTTACCTTGAAGATGGGAATCATCGGGCGTTGGTGTATGCTGTCTTTCTGAGGTTGCACGCAGAAAGGTATCAACCGGTTCGGGTCATTTTCAGCAAAGATTGGACGCACCTCTATCCGTGGGCACAATTGACTTCATGACTATGAGACAATCTTTTCTCTTGAGAATTGAAGGTGTCTCATAAACCAGTTTTTTGGATATGGGTTTCTCGCTTCGTCTGCCGGTGTAGAAATGTGAATCTGTCTTACCTACGTAGGAGTAGATAACATCCTTTTGACATGCTTTCGGTTTAGCGTTCCTGCACTTCGTCAATGGCGTGCTTCCTGTCCATTATCCCCTGACCCAAAATACCTACGTCAAAGTCGGGACTTTGCCGAATGCGCTCCGCGGCCAATTCTGACGGGTGTGTAAATATTTTGTCAAAGGTTGTAGATGTCACCCCTACGGGGTTCTTTGTTGGGGTCTAAACGCTTTCTACAGAGATGTCACCCTTACAGTGTTGAAGAGAAATGTTGCAGGCGCAGTCGAGAAAGCCATCAATCAGTTTAGATGTTACCCCCTTACAGGGTTGAAGAGAAATGCGTCAAGGATCAGGGGTATAAAGGGCTTATAGAAAAATATGGGATGCCCTGGGATACTATAGTAAAACCTACCATTATAGGACTTACGCAATTGTGGTTTCCGTAGCACGTCCTGTGAGATGGGAACTCTCGCAAAAATATACGTTCTTCTGACACAAACTGGAAAGTTTGTGCTACAAAGGAGCAGCCTGCGTAAGTCCTACATTAATTAGACATTGTGGAAGGGCGAGGTTAAAAACCTCGCCAGCGGCGGTGAGGTGTTTTGTGGAAGGGCGAGGTTAAAAACCTCGCCAGCGGCGGTGGAGGTTTTCACTTCTATTGAAATGTAAACTTATTTTTATAATTCACCATAAATACCAAGAACTTTACATATCCAGTACTATGAAAGTGGTTCAAGACCGCACAAACTAACGGTTTATGCTACAACTTGTCTTTTTCAGGCATTCAATCGTCTATGTGAAAAATTTGACTTTTTATAGTGTGTATGTTATACTTTAAGCGAAGAGTCGGGATTCGGAGATCCCTCCTACCGGGGAACTAAATGCCCCTAATTAAGCCGGAATAAGGTTGTGGGAGCGGTATCGTATATTGTTATTTGGATGAGAAATGAGAATCGCCAAAAATCTGACAGACCTCATCGGGAATACACCAACGATCCGTCTGAACGGCCTGCCCGGTAAAGACGATGCGACTATTTTCGCGAAATTGGAGGCTTACAACCCCGGGGGCAGTATCAAGGATCGGATTAGCTATGCGATGGTTGTTGACGCTGAAGAACGCGGTATCCTTAGAAAAGGGGATACCATCGTTGAACCGACTGCTGGCAACACGGGTTTAGGACTCTCTATTGTCGGCATCGCGAGAGGTTATCCTGTCATTTTGACGATGCCAGAAAACGTGAGTCGCGAGAAGTACGAACTCCTTTCTGCCTTCGGTGCGAAGATTGTGCTAACGCCGGAACACGGTGGCATGGCAAGTGCGATTTGGGAGGCGGAAGAGATTATTAGGCGGCACCCGCGACACTATATGCCGAACCAGTTCACGAATCCATCGAATCCTGAGATTCATCGGCGTACGACTGCAGTCGAAATTCTCAAAGCCGTCGGCAGGGACATCGATTTTTTTGTTACGGGGGTCGGAACAGGCGGTACCTTGACAGGCGTTGGGGAAGTATTGAAAACAGAATGTCCCGATGTGAAAGTTGTTGCAGTGGAACCTCGGGTTTCAGCCGTGCTTTCCGGGGGTCCCCCGAATCCGACGCGAATTGATGGTCTCGGTGCGGGGATGATTCCTGAAGTGCTCAATGTAGATGTCATTGATGAAGTCATCACGGTCTCCGAAGAAGAGGCTTATCAAATGATGAAATCAATCTCAAAGAGCGAAGGTTTGTTAGTCGGCATGTCATCGGGTGCGAATGTTTACGCTGCCTTAGAGGTTGCGAAAGCGCAAGGATCGGATAAAACCGTGGTTACGATTCTCCCAGATACCGGGGAACGTTATTTCAGTTTGAGTCGTTATTTTGAAATCGAATCGGACATTATGGAGGCACTCCCTTAAACTGTCCTGTATGGAACAGTGGAGCTGCTTACTTCTATGTTGTGGACGGCAGAATGGAGTCTGCCTACTACTATGAAGCCAATTGATGAAGAATTGAACCACTCAGTAAATCACGCGCTCTGTCAAGAAATTGACTTGACGGAGGGGCCCCAAGAAATTCTTTTCTCTCTGTTTAAGCGATTTAAAGAACGCGCTGCAATCGTCACAAGCGGACAACTTTCGGGTATGGTGTTAATTCACTTGGCTGCTGAAAACCAATTGCCGTTCCGGGTCTGTACGCTTGATACGCTTCGACTCTTCCCTGAAACGTACGACTTCCTTGAACAGGTGGAAGCGCGTTACGGTATCCAGATTGAACAGATTCAACCCGATCCCCAAGAAGTGGATCAAATGGTGACAGAACACGGTGAATACCTATTTTTTGACAGTAAGGCAAAGCAGGAACATTGTTGTAACATCCGAAAGGTTCGTCCGATGGAACGGCTTCTGGAAACATTAGATGTCTGGATAACGGGTTTACGGCGGGATCAGTCGGATGCAAGACAACAACTCCGAAAGGCAGAAATCATATCCTCAACGACACATCCGGTGCTTAAGGTCAATCCGCTTGTTCAATGGACGGCTGATGAGGTGTGGCAGTTCGTCCGCGAGAACGAAATCCCTGTGAATCCGTTGCTCGAAGCGGATGCCGATGGTCATTATTATGAATCGCTTGGGTGCATCATTTGCACAACACCTATAAAACCGGGAGAACCGAAACGCGCGGGACGGTGGCGTTGGCAGAATGCGCCGTCTTCAGAAGAAAACACCAAAGAGTGTGGGCTCCACTACTCGATTTAATAAAGGAGAAAATTTATCTCATGTCTGTAACAGTTCGTATTCCAACCCCGCTGAGACGTTTGACCCAAAATTTGGCGGAGGTTGAAGCAGAAGGTGCCAATATTGAAGGTATCATTGACAATCTCGAAGTAAACTATCCAGGGATGAAAGAACGTCTCTGTGATGATGGTGGAAACATACGTCGGTTTGTAAACATCTACCTCAACGATGAAGACATCCGCTTCCTCGATGGAAAAGCAACCGCTGTTGGAGATGACGCTGAAATTTCAATTATTCCCGCGATTGCTGGGGGATGTCATCCGTCTTAATCGTTATTACTGTCGGTTATTGACTATGGGAAACCTTGTAGGGACGAGGTGACCTCGCCCCTACGATGGCTGTTATTCAATGGTAACGCTACAACCAGAAACCCTTAGTGAAATTTTTGACCATGCGAAATCGGAGTTTCCGGATGAATGCTGCGGCGTCATTTTGGGCACTGCAGCAGCAGAATTTGTCCGAAAATGTCGGAACATACAGAACGCACTGCATCAAGAAGATCCAGATACATATCCACGCGATGCGCGCACAGCGTACGTCATACACCCTGACGATTTAATTGCCGTTCATAAAGAGGCTGATACACAGCAGCGGCAGATTAAAGCCTTCTATCACTCACATCCAAACCACGAAGCGTACTTCTCCCAGAAAGATAAAGCAGATGCAACTGTATGGGGTGAACCCGCCTATCCGGGTACCACATATCTGGTTATCTCAGTTTACGACACCGAAATACGCGCACTGAAGGCTTTCACGTGGAGTGAAACAGCGAAAGATTTTATTGAGGTCGAGATACCGCTTAGAGAAACCTAACACGGAGGAACGGGTTGTCGGTTACCAGTTAACAGTTATCGGTTACAAGAGGATTTTGTTATCGGAGTTGTAAACCTCTCCACAAACCTCTTAACCAAAGATTGAAAACCGAAAACCATTTAAATGCGAGTCTCCTTGGTGCAGCTTGCAAACCAAAACTTGCTCCACAAAATCCAGCACTTTCTGCCGGACATGCGTGTTGTCAAATCCCCTGCGTTCAGGTCCTACGTTGGACTTCTTACCTTTTCCGCCGCTTCCCTTGCAATCGCCTTAGGGATAACCCTCCAAAAATACATTGTTTTTGAATACCACTCGAATTCCGGGGTCGTCGGATGGCTCAGCGTTAATGCGTATCCGAAACAGCAGGAATACTTTTTCTATCTGTTGGCACTGCTCGGTATCCCAGCGACGATATATCTGTACTGGCTTGGCTGGTGCGTCTATTCACACTGGTGTGCTAAACGAACTGCTCAACCGATAGCGCGTGTGCTGAAGGCAAATGCATTGGCATCCATTCCGTTGTGGCTCTGTTGGTTCCAGGTCTACCATATTGGTCAGGGTATGCTATTAGGTTTACTCCTACCGATCGGTTTATCTATTTTGTTCAAAGCGGTGCTGCTGTATAAGCGGTACTTCCCTACGCTGTGGAATTCAGATGTCTCTGATGATACAGACGAGGTTGCAAACCTCGTCAGCGGAGAGGACGGCATTCCTTCTTCCAGAAGTTACAGAACCACAAGAATTTGGCGAGGTGGACTTGAATACATTCTCCTCCCGATTTTCATCTATCTCCTTATCTACTCTGGAAGTATTCACGGTAATATAGACTTATTCCACGAGGGTGAACGGCTTGCACCGCTTAACGAGATGTTACGCGGCGGAATCCCGTTCCGAGATATCTATATCCAACACGGTGTCTTCCAAAACGCTTACTTAGCGTGGTTTGGCAGCCAATTCTTTGAACCGACCTTGTTCGGTGTGCGTTCAATGGAAGATATATTAGCCCCCCTCGGTTATGTCGCGCTCTATCTGCTCGGTTTGCAAGTATTTCGTGGTAGATTCTTGACCGCTTTTATCTGTGTGGTTATTGCCTCTGGCA
Organism: uncultured bacterium; assembly: GCA_964523645.1. Lineage (GTDB taxonomy): Bacteria > Poribacteria > WGA-4E > WGA-4E > WGA-3G > WGA-3G. The sequence goes on from CAZGAW010000042.1 coordinate 13,681, forward strand.
CAGAGTTTTGGGTATCCGCACGGCATAGCCTCGGTTTAATGAGTTTCGCCTTCGTAGCGAATTCCGTTATGCCCTTCCATGGAACTCGCACAAACAAGGTCCCAACATTTATATGGAAATTGCTCCTCGCTGGACTCTGCACGAGTTTAGCGTTCTGGTATAGCACCGAAATCGGACTTTACACGCTGGGTGCCATCGGATTATTCCTTGTTATCTATGTGTTACAAGGCGGTTTTGGAACAGAAAGTGAACGGGGAAAAAATAGGAGCGAATACCTGCTACCCTTAATCAGTTATAGTTGTGGGGTGCTGGTAGGTTTTCTCTCAGTGGGTATCTACTTCCTATTCCATGGTGCCTTGGACGATGTGATCTGGAATTCTTATATTCAGTGTCGCTATCAACTTGCGACGTGGGGACTCGCTTTTCCGTCCCTATCGGAAACACTTACGCTATTGTCAACAGACGGATGGCGTGCTTTCGTCTTCAGCGAAGGATTCCGATGGTACCTACCTGTCTGCATCTTCCTGATTATCGGGACGTATCTGACATACCGATGTTTGTGCGGTACTGCATCGAAACCCAACGCGATGAAACTTCTGCTTCTATTGCTCGGTGGTATTGCATTCTTCCGAACAGCGCTGGGACGTTCAGATGGCGGACATCTGATTTACGGCGCGACCTTCCTATGGCTGCTCTGTTTGCTTCCATTAGAAAGTGGCATTTTTAGAATGTTCCAAGCTTATCTATCGGCTTTAAGAGGGAATGGACGTTGGCAGCACGCATTGAAGGCAGCATGGATCTTGATTCCGACGGTCATATTCTGTTGGTACGTTGGGGAAGCCCATCAGCCGTTGGCAGGTCTTCGCGGGAAATGGCAACGATTGCGCCAGAATCCGTTCAAACAACGGGTTGTAACGCAGGAATTAGCGCGCGCGGGGAAGGTGGACATCCCCGACGATCAAGTTGAACAGGTTCAAAAGGTCGTTGCTTATATTCGGGAAAATACGGCAGAGAACGAAAAGATTTTTGATTTTACGAGTCAGGGTGCCTACTATTTCTTCGCAAACCGACCGAGTGTTACCCGATTTCATCAGGTCTCGTACGCATCAACACCAGAAATGCAGCAAGAGATTATAGAAGTTCTTGAGCGGGACAAAACGCGGTTGGTAATCTTTAAAACAGGGGGTTGGTTCGATGCTGTTGACGGTATCCGCGTTGAGGAACGGCACGCTTTGATTGCGGCATATTTGCAGGCGAACTATGCGCTTGCGGTGAATATTAATGAGACAGAGATTTTACTGCGGAAATAACTTTATTAGTTACCAGTCTTTATAGTAAAGTTCACAATTAACTATACACCAACGGGAAGGCGAGGTTAGAAACCTCGCCAGCGGGGTGGAGACCCGCCTTCTAACAAGAATAGGCAGCCACAAGGGGAACCAGAAATACCCAAGCAAAACCCCTACACATTGATTATGGCATTCAATCTCGGTGGTGAGCGTTAGGAGTCGGGAATCGGAATTCCCTCCTACAATAGTTGTCAGTTGTCAGTCGTCAGTTATCAGTTAAAGAGCATCGGGCATCGGAGTTCCCGCATACCGGTATCCATTGATGTCGGTTGAAGAGTCGGGAATCGGAATTCCCTCCTACCGATAGGAGCAGCGGTTATTTTTCAAGGGAATTGTCCTCGTAGGTTGGGTAGAACGGATAATAATAGGGGACCATCGTTTCAAGAACAATGCGTCCGCCATTCATGCGGCTACTGTCACAAAGATATAGAGTGAAACCCAACGATTCCCGTTGATGCTTGCGAACCTATCGGCATACCAAGTTGGGTTTCGCTATGTTTTTGATGTAATATAGCAGTGATTAGCGTTGAAACGTTTTTGTGTTATCGGCATCACCTTTCTGGATCCGCTCTACCCAACCTACGGAAATCCTATACTTTAGAGTGTTTTGCTTAGGTATTTCCGCCAGGAATCGGAGTACCCTCTTACTACTTCTGCTGTTCGACAAAAATCCGGTAGATGTCCTCAAAAAGCCTGACATCTGTGAGCGTGTCTTCGGCGGAAGAGCGGAAAGGTTCATCGTTGCGAACATTTGCTACAAAGTATTCCGCTTCTCTGTGATATGCCCACGTCCAACTCGGTTTTGGGATCGGACGGATGATTTCCTGTTCTTCTCCAGCACGGTAGATTTCGACCTCTGCAGGCGTGTTCTTCAAAAGCAACGGTGGTGCCCACGTGTGAACCCATCCGTTTTCAAAATAGATTTGGCTATGCTCATCCCAGCGGTAGTGAGAGACATGCCCGGTTTCTAAGGTCGCACGGATACCGTCCATATCAAAGATAACAACACCAGAATACCCATTCGCGTCCAAATCAACGGCTTTGACGCTAACTTTGTCGCCAGCATCAAGAAACCAACGCATCAGATTGATATTGTGCGTGTATTGCTGGAGGTATCCTAAATAGGAACCGCGCCACTGTTCCGGTATCCATTCTGGTGTCTTGGCAGGTGCGCCGGGTTTCGTCTCAGATGTGCCATCCATGGGAGTATCGAGATTGCACACCCAATCTCCGCCGAAACCGTGATTTCTCGCATACGTCAAACGTCCGAGTTCACCGGTTTCTCGGAATTGCGAGACCTTCGTTTTGACGATCTCGTTTCCGGCATCGTACCGTTTCATGTAGCCGACCATCAGCTTTTTGCCAGACTCCTGTGATGCCGCCACAATTGCCTCGGCTTGTTCAACGGAGACGGCCATCGGTTTTTCCATGAAGACATGCTTACCTGCCAAAAGGAGGTCCTTTGCGATTTCACCTTGTAGTGCGAAGTCAGCGGACACCGCGACGGCTTCAATATCGGCGTTTTGTGCGAGTTCACCGTGGTCTCGGTAAAGTTGCGGGATACCGAAACGGCTTTGGACTGTCTTTCCGAGTTCAGTACGGACTTCTGCAAGTCCGATGAGTTCGCAGTCCGGAATGCTTGTGAAGTTCGGGATGTGGACCTTCTGTGCCATGAACCCACAGCCGATATAACCGAGTCTAACTTTTTCCATTTTTTTAACTTTGCCCTAACGGGAGCTATCAAGTGCTTATAGCAATATTCCCAAAATTCAAGAATTCGCTTTTCGCCTTCGGCTACAAGCTACCATCACTGGCTAAACTTTTAAACCGACCCGTTCGGGATCATCCTCCAGATATTCAAATAGGTGTCTAACGAGGATAGCGTGCCTCTATCTGCTCAACAGCAGATTTAGCCCCTTCCCGTACGAGGGCGGAGGCATCATCTCGGGCGAGTTGTTTCAGTTTACCGAGGCTGAGACTCGCTTCCAGTTTACCCAGAGCGACTGCAACGAAGTAGCGCACATCGGCATCTTCATCGTCCAACGCTTCCAGTAGTGCGTTTGTATCCGTTAGTGTGGCAAGGTGTCGATCTGTATCGCCGATATTAATCAACGCTTGCGCGGCGAGACGTCGCGAATGGATGTCTCCGTGAAGGAGAGAGGTTAGCAATTCGTCGTTACCTTGCGGAATGACAGCCAAGTTATCCCAGTCGCAGTCCAAACAGAACCACGATTGACTATCCATCTTTCGGAGGTTCGCATTTCCACACGCGGGACATGTCCCAAATTCCTGTTGCTGACTCATAAGATTAAATCAAAGACAAATCGCGCTTGAATCACGCAATTCTGTCTATTGTCCTTCCGATGCATACCGCAATGGACGTAACATCGGTTGTTAACCTGGTTTACCGATTTCTAACTGTAGTTGCTGGATATAATCAAAAGATAAATTGCGCTTCGATAGCAGAACTTCGTTAGTACTATAGATCTGAAACAGGATTTCCCTCCAACTCTGGCAGCTCGCGCCAGATTTCAGGCCCCTCTGGTTTAAAATTAATGGTCGCAATGAATTGCATACCGTGATAGAAGTTGATTTTAAACTTGCCGCCCCCAAAATTTTTCCTGAGATACACCAACGGTGCTTCAATCAAGGGACCCATTTCATCTGCGTGGTAGAACGCGAGTGCTTTAAACCGCACCGTGTTGCCAACTGGTTCCTGCACGAGGAGCTGCGCCGATGTAGCAGGAAAAAGCATCTGAAATGCCTCCCAAAGATCAGCAACAGTGGGATTCAGCTTCCCAATACGCTTTTTAAAGTCATTCTCAAGATATTCTGAGAAGGTGTTAAAAACCCATTCCATTACAGTGGTGCCTTTAAGAAGTCCTTCCAATCAAAATTGGGCAGAGGAAACTCCTCCGTGGCTTTGCATTGTCAAAATGTTGCGGCTTTCTCAAAGAACTCAATATCTACGCGTTCAACGCCGGCTTCTCGGGCATTCTCAGCGACACGTTGGACAACCATCTCACGGACAAACGGAATCGGTATCCGTTTGAGTCGATGCTCGACTTCCTCTGTACAAGGCACTGCGGTGTTGTCGAGGTAGGGACCGTCCTGAAGTGCGACTTCATCAGGGTGATCGCACGTCTCTGGCACCAACTGCTGTAAACGCATTGAAACGTAATCGGTTACCCACTGCTTGAGTCCTTCCGCCTTCTCGGTATCAACTTCATCAACAACGGCACCTTGCCCCAATTTCTCATTAATGCTGACGAGTAGGTTCTCTACACGCGCCAAGCGTTCTTCTACATCCGTAATTCGTTCGTGTGCATTACTTTGTTCGTTCATGTTTCCTCCTTTTGGAGCTGCTACACAGATACCGCCCCTACGGGGCTCAAGAGCAGACATTCACCTTACCTTTTAGAGACAATGCCACAGAGATTTCTATCTGTGAACTCTTTGCTCATATCAAGCCCCATGCCTGTTTTCTAAAATTGACAACTATGGAGCGACTTGTGAGCCAATTTAACTTCCAGAAATTGCCCAATATTTCCAGAGATCCTCTGGAATTTCGTATTTAATTTCCTCTTTCTTTTTATGCGAGTAGCGCGCAAAGATACCAAAACGGGGAATATCTCTCACGTTCGCTGAACCAGTATGGCAGAGAAACGCATGCCAGAGGACAACGTCACCCGGAGCACCAATAAACTCGCGGGGTCCGTCTGGCGATAAATCCGAGAGCACATGCCATCCCCAATCTTCAATATCGTAGAAACTGCCATCAATCTGCTCAGGATGTTGGAGGAAGTATTTGTGGGTTGAATGGTGGCTTTGGGGCCAAAAGACGAAGGCACCACCGCCGGGCTTGACATCGTAGAGATAGGTTGTCGCGCCGAGCATAAACGGGCTCCACCCGCCAGGACCGTAGGCATCAATATGTCCACTACCGGGCATCGCCCACGCTTCTTCGGGATTGGGCCATTTGACAAGCGGTGAACCGCCACCACCCGTAAATTGTCCACCCCCCAGCTGCTCGGTAATCTCTTGCATCGCAGGCAGCTGCCCAAACAGTGGCGAGAAACTGAAGTTTTGCACGACATAGTCATTAGGCCACGTTTCCGGCGTTTCCAAGTCGGAATCAAAATGCTTCCAGACCTGTGCCCGCCATCCATCAATTATCTCCGAATCAATGAAATTTTCAAGGATAAGATATCCGTGTTCCTGAAAAAATGCAATCTGATCTGCTGTAAGCATCTGGGTTCCCTCTATTAGTAAAGGACTGCTGGCTGATAACTATTTCTTAAATTGCCCAATATTTCCAGAGGTCTTCTGGAATTTCATATTTAATCTCTTCGTATTTTTCATGGGCATAACGTGCGAAGAGCCCAAAACGCGGCACATCCGTTATATTTGATGAGCCGGTATGGCAGAGAAAGGCGTGCCAGAGAACAACATCTCCCGCAGCACCGATAAACTCACGGGGACCCTCTGGCGATAAATCTGAAAGTACATGCCAATCCCAACCTTCGATATCATAGAAACTACCGTCAATCTGCTCTGGATATTGGAGGAAATATTTGTGCGTTGAATGGTGGCTTTGGGGCCAAAAGATGAAAGCACCCCCCTTGGGTTCAGCGTCATAGAGATAGGTTGTTGCTCCCACCATAAAAGGGCTCCAGCCAGCAACAGCACCATAAGCGTCTATGTGTCCGTCCTTAGGCATTTCCCACGCTTCTTCAGGATTGGGCCATTTGATAATTGGTGAGCCGCCACCGCCTGTAAAAAATTGTCCACCACCGAGTTGCTCGGCGATCTCTTGCATCACGGGTAGGTGTCCAAATAACGGCGAGAAGGTGAAGCCCGGAATCTCATAGTCGTTGGGCCACGTATCAGGCGTTTCAAAACTGGAACCAAAATGTTCCCAGACCTGTGTCCGCCATCCGTCAATTATCTCAGGATCGATTAAATTTTTAAGGATAAGATACCCGTTTTCCTGAAAAAATGTTATCTGTTCTGTCGTTAGCATACGAATTCCTTCTGCGGTTATTACAACACAACAGCGTGTGCCTACTACTTGGCATTAGCGTTTAGGTCTAAAAGATGGGATGCCGGTTTTATCAAATCTTTTCTTTACAGCCTTCATTAATTCTGGAGTAATCTCGCGATGACCGTGTTCACGTGCGTATTTTTCTACACTTTTGACGACCATGCCCCGCGCAAACGAGGGCACACGTTTCAATCGCTTTTCTGCTGCCGGTGACCACCGTAAATCATACTCAGTTTCCGTTGCGAAAGCAATCTTTTTCTCAATTTGAACGGGAGGTACATTGTGTTGTCCGGGTTGATATTCGCAGGAGGCATCTTCAGCGAGATAGTTGCCAGTCGTTGCATAGGCACGCGCCCTACAACCGCCGCAGACTTCTCTGAATTCACACGCGCCGCATTTTCCTTCAAGCAAATCCCGATTCCGTAACTCTTGGAAAGTTTTCGACGCGTTCCAGAGTTCGACAAAACTCTCCTCCTTGAGGTTCCCGACACTCACAGGTAGATATGGACAGGGGGTGAGATCGCCTTCAGGCGTGATACGGCAATAGTAAATACCACATGGACAGGTGCCACTCGGATACCCCTGAAGAAAAGCAGAATCGGACTGTTGTTCATAAATGACGCGTTTGTAATGCGGTGCGCATTTCGCTGCGATAAGCATTTTCCCAGCATAAGCCGCCTGCAACTCGAAAAACGTTTCAAACGCCTTTTCGTACTGCTCAGGTGTAATGTCCATCACGGTTTTACCCCTTCCCGTTCGGACAAGGAAGTAGAGATTTAGGACCTTCGCGCCGAGTTGATACGCGTATTCCACAATCTCTGGGATTTCATCGTAATTCCATTGTGTTACGGAGGTCTGAACGAGAAAGTCGAGTTGTGCGCGTTTGAGTGCTTCTACACCGTTCATCGTTGCTTTCCATGCGCCCTCCATACCGCGGAACCGATCATGGTTGGCAGGCTGGATAGAGTCAAGGCTAATGCCGGCACCTGTAACACCGTGCTGTTGCATCTGCTCAACGACTTCGTCGTTTAACAAGACCCCATTCGTTCCCATTACAACAAGAAACCCGGTATCGGAGGCATACTTCGATATCTCCAAGATATCCGGGCGTAATAAGGGTTCACCACCGGTGAGAATAAGGAGGATGTGTGGATTGATTTCTGCTATTTCATCAATGACACGAAAACACTGCGATTGACTTAATTCTGCATCCCTCGAATGTCCATGCGAGTGTTGAATATCAGACAGGTTAAGGTTTCCGTTTTCTAATTCGTTTGTATCTACAAATCCTGCGGGGAGGTAGCAGTGCGTACACTTTAGGTTACAGAGTCGGGTGATATTCCATGAAACTGCCTGAATTTTTGTATCTGTCATGTTTTTAATTTGAAATTCGTTAGGATTTACGCAATTTTTCATGAAATGCTACTTATTGCGTCATTGGCGAGGTGGGCTGCGTAAGTCCTGATTAGTTTTTCAACAGTAATGTAAGTGTGAAAACAATTAAGCCCGCTGCCAGCATTAAACCTCTCCACACATTGATATACAGGCTTGGGTTGCGATACGTTGTGTCATCAGGAGGGGTAGCTTCAAGGTGCCGCCGATAAAGCGAACTGTATAATCCCCAAAAGAGAGCCATAACACCGAATGCCGCGAGTTTCGCGACAAAAATTAACATATAGGCTTTAAAATTATTGTTGCTGTTCCCTGCAAAAAAGCCGTTATCCCATGCAAGAATAAAAAATACCATCGCGCCTGTTGTCAGCAATACGTGGATCATAAGTCGCGCCCACGTCCGAAAACGGTTGTGAACTGCTAACAGGTTTTGCGGCGGTAAGCTGCGTTGTAGAATTGGCATCGCGACGAAGGTGAAAAAGAGGACGCCGCCGAACCAAACTATCGCCGCTATCAGATGGACGCTTCGGATGAAAAGTTCTACGCTCTCCCGCATTCTTTTTCAGAGTCCTAATTTTTCATAAATGATACCACATTTTACGTCCAAAGTCAAATTTGTCTTTGTTGTACACCTTCAATCCGAGGTAGAAGCAAGTCAAGGTTTCAAATTGACGAAAATCAATGCGATCGCTGCGAGTCCAGCACCGATGAGAGGAATTCGACCCAACCGCTCATGGAGAAACACCATCCCCACGAACATCGTGAATAGCACGCCACCCGAACTTGACATCGGAAAAGCGATCAACGCACTCACCTTGTCCAGTGCAATGAGTAGTGCCCAACTCCCAGCGACATTACAGATGCCTATTAGCACGCCGTAGAAGACCTCCCACCAATTCGGCCACGTTTTTTGATAGAGGCAGATACCGAAATAGATAACCGTGGCGACCCCGAAAAGTAGACTCATATAGAGCGACTTCTCATCAATTGGACACATTTCGTTGAAGGCCTTCATGGTGAGTCGTGAAATACCGGTGATAAGTAGGATTGTGAGAGCAACAGCGAACCCTAAACCTTGAGGCACTTCCGGTTTATCGGGCGTAAATTTATAAGTCGGTTCCTTTTCTCGTTGGCTGAGGAGTGGGATTGCTACGAAAGTTAAGATAAGTCCTACAGTTTGCCATAGATTGGGAATCTCTTTCCAGAACAGCATCGACACCACAATCGGCACGACGATCGATAACCTGACGAGCGCGGCGGTGACAACAATCCCACTCAGTCGGATCCCAAGCGTAAACAACTCAAATCCGGCGGCGTAGGTCACACCGTTTGCTATACCCAACACGAAGGTTAGCTTTGAGAACTCAAAATCCTGTTCCTGTGAGAGGACCCAGATGCTAATGAAAAAAGCAGTGAGGTAATTGGCAAAACCGATCGGGTTTAAGCGTTGCTGATTATCCTTGGCGTGCTTGAGGAACAGCCCGAATCCGGAGAGTAGGACGATGTTAAGTGCGAGGAAAAGCATCTTTAATGTAGTTGTCAGTCATCAGTTGTCAGTCATCAGTTAAAGAAGGGGTCGATGTGCGCAAGCGTCTCCACTTCACTGACAACTGATAACCGATGGTTTCCATTATTCCATGGGTAGGGCGACCTTGGTTCCCTCTTTCGCAGATTGATAGGTTGCCAGAACGACCTCTACAGCGTGTTTTCCACCTCTACCGTCAATCATTGGGGTTCTATTCTCTCGGACACAATCAACAAAATGGGTTAGCTCACCGACAACACCGTGCGGTCCGTCACGGTTGGGAAGGATTTCTTCCCAGTCGCCACCGCGTTTTTTGAGATAAGCGAGATCGGCACGCATATCTAAGCGGAGCGAACCTTCGGAGCCGTCAATAATGGTTTCGTTGGTGCCGCGTGCGCCGAGGAAGCCGCCCCATCGTAAAATACCCACCGCTCCGGAATCGTAACGGATAAGCGAGACGGTATAATCTTCCCAATCGTCATGTCCAGAGAAGCTGCCCACTTCGGCAGCAACGGTGAGTGCGGTGCCACCGAACCAGTTAATCAGATCGGATTTATGTATGCCATTTTCCAAAAGTCCACCAACGGTGCCGTACCAACTTTCGGGACGGTTGCGCGGGGCATTGTAGGGACCCGTGTAATCGGTTTCGATGTAAGTAATATCCCCAATATCGCCTGCATCGATTATCTCCCTACCGAGTTCATGGACAGGATAGAAGCGCAACACCTGCCCTACCATCAGATGTGTGCCCGCCTTATCCGACGCTTCAATCATCGTATCTGCCTCGGCGAGCGTTAAGGAGAGCGGTTTTTCACAGAAAGCATGCACGCCTGCCTCGGCGGCGTCAACGATTACCTGTGTATGTGCGATCGGTGGTGTCGCGACAACAACGGCATCAACAACAGCAAACAGATCGTGATAGTCCTGAAAGGCGCGGATCTGATGCTGTTCAGCGACGGCTTCCGCCGCGTCCAAGCGGAGATCTGCTACACCCACAAATTCACAATTTTCAACATTCGGGAGCGAGTTGCAATGGGCGTTTCCCATGCCGCCGACTCCGACTACACCTATGCGAACCATTTTGAACCTCCTCTATTCCTCCGAAGCATCCAAGAATTGATACTTGCCGCGCCGACTTATTGAGATTGTCGGCAATTTCCGTTCCCGTTCAAACCAATTATACCCGATTTTCAGATTTTTCCAAAAGTTTATGAGTACGTCGTCATTTGGAAAAGTGCTTTTTAAGCGTGCCATTGTGGGATCATCCAATTTTGTCGGAAAAATATGCACGGGAATTTTTGCGTGTCCGTTCGATTTTGCTTGCACCGCTAACCAATAGACTTCTTTGATAGCGTCATCAGTGATTGGAATACATCCAATTGTTTCACATCCTCCATGGATGAATATATCGCCCCCTAATTTTCCCTTTGCGCCTAATACCTGATCGGATCGGTTTGGATAATTAATGCCAAGCGATAGGTAAAAGTTGCTTTTCGGGTTAAATCTGTCAATATGATAAAAACCTTCTGGGATTTGCAAATCACCTTCCCGTCTTTTAGGTCCCAAATTGCCTGACGTGCGGCAAACAGCATAGCGTTTTACCTGCTTGAAAACGCCATCAGATGTTGAAGCCCCCCAGACTTCCAGAATTTTTTCCTGTTTGAAGATTCGTATAAAGAGTTTCTGGGGTGGATAGGGGATCCCCTGGTCGGCAAACAGGCGGCGAAGGTGGCTGTCTTTCTCTTCAAACGCTGTCCGGACGCGAGGGTATCTTTGTTGTTGGGTTTTGAAACTTTGTGGTTCTGTTGGCTGACAGGAAAAGGTCATGATTAAAAAACTAATGGAAACGACAAGGGTTAATTTCATAGTAGTAAGGGTTCCCTATTTATAGCACGGAGCCTGTCCCTATTGTTTTCCTCGGCGTTTTAGGAGTCCGATCACAATCGAAACGGCTACGACGATTCCAAAACCCCAAAAGAGTGCCTTGACACTTCCTGTCACGCGATCACCGAGATAGGAATAAAGTAGCGTCGCGGGGAGTTGTCCGATCCCAGTGGCAATAGCGAACCATAAAAATCGCATGCCGGTGAGTCCTGCCCCATAACTGATAGCGTCAAAAGAGATGACAGGCACCAAACGTGCGATGAGGACTGCATGTTTGCCGTATCGTTGAAAAAATCGGTCAGACATGTTGACAGTGGATTCACTCAATACGCTGACGATGACGGGGCGGCCCAGGAGACGTGCGATAAAAAAACAGAGCGCAGCTCCAAGCATCGCACTGCTCCATGACAAGGCGGCTCCCCACCATACCCCGAACAGCAAACCGTTTGCAAAGGTAATCAGGAACGCTGGCAGCGGCGCAATCACACTCTGAAAGATCATTAATATCGCCGATACAACAGGCGCGAGTGCGCCATAACTTGCGATGTACTCCCGCGCTGTCTCAATATTCTGAAAAGCGGCTGTGAGTTCGAGGCTGTATTTCCAAACCTGTTTATGATAGACTCCGAGTAAGATTAAACCGATTAGTATCACAAGCAATAATAGAATGCGATACTTTTTGTGGATGGTTCCTGAACGGAGTCGGTCTAATACCTTACTTGGCATGTGTGGACAGCAGAACAGCGTCTGCCTACTACTTTATACATCCTTTGCTTGTTGTATCAATGCCTGGCTCATCCGATCTCGAAGTTGTTGTATCTTCTCATCCGTCCAACTGTAGAAGCCTTCTTTAGATTTTACGCCGAGTTTATCGGATTCAACCATCTGTCGGAGGAGCGGATTGATGTCAGGTGAACTGTTGAGATCTTTATAGAGTTCTTCAAAAGCAGCGAGTACGAGGTCCCATCCTGCGAGTTCAAAAACCTCAAAGGGACCGGCGACGCTAAGCCGTCGTCCGAAGCTGTTCCGTACAACAAGATCCACGGTTTCTGCGCTGGCGATGCCTTGTTCGACGATGGCGAATGCTTCCCGAATCAAGGCGGCTTGCAGCCTTGGTCCCACGAAACCGAGTGCTTCTTTCTCAATAATCGCTGGCGTTTTTCCGATCGCTGTTAAGAGTTCAAACGTTATTTCGACAGTCTTATCAGAGGTATCAGGACTACGAATCAGTTCGACGAGTGGAATCAGATAAGGTGGATTAAAATAGTGTGTATTGAGTATCTGTGCCTTGCGTTTCGCGTTTACACCGATTTGGGTTGGCATCAGTGCCGTCGTATTGCTCGCCAAAATTGTGTGCGGCGGGCATATCGTGTCTAATTTCTCAAATATTTTTTGTTTTAATGCCAAGTTTTCAGTAACGGCTTCGACTACAAAGTCGGCATTTTCTGCGACTGCTTCGAGTTCTGTAGAGGTTTGAATTCGCTGCAGGGTCGGAGAAATACTATCCTTTTGAATAATAGCATTTTCGGCAAAGACGCTTAGATTCTGCTCAATTTGAGTGAGTGCGATTTCGAGCTGTTCGTCCGTGACATCGTGCAAATGTACGTTATAGCCTGCGCTTGCGAACTCCTGCGCGATGCCGTGTCCCATTAATCCCGCTCCGATAACTGCGATTCGGGAAACATCATGTATTGTCATATTTTCTCCTTGTACCGGCAATAAGAATTGTAAACTCTCCCCTCGGCTCGGTCTCTTGGAATTTCTTTAGGGCATCACTAACACTCCCACGAAATATTTCTTCAAACCGTTTTGTCAACTCGCGTGCAACAACCATGTCCCGTTCACCCATCACTTCAAGGACATCCTCAAGGAAACGTCGAAGTCGATGCGGGGATTCAAAGAGGATCAACGTTCTTTCTTCGTCAGCGAGTACACTTAATTGACGCTTTCTTTTTCCAGATTTTGGAGAGAGGAACCCCTCAAAAGTGAAGTTATGCAAGGGTAGCCCGGAGATAGATGCCGATGTGATGACCGCCGATGCTCCAGGGATAGGAACGACCGGGATTTCTGCATCGATGCATCGGCGTAAGAGTGGATATCCCGGATCGGAGATGATCGGCGTGCCAGCATCTGAAACGAGCGCAATTGCCTCACCTGCTTTCAGGCGTTCGATGAGTTTATCACCTTTTGCCTGCTGGTTACCCTCAAAGTAACTTGTGAGCGGTGTTGGAATATTGTAATGCGTTAGCAAGCGGCGTGTTTGGCGAGTATCTTCAGCAGCGATGAGGTCTACCTCTTTAAGGACACGGAGTGCGCGTAAGGTAATATCTTCTAAATTTCCGATGGGTGTGCTAACGAGGTAAAGCGTGCCGGATGGCGTGTTCATTTTATCAGTTATCAGTTATCAGTTATCAGTTATCAGTTAAAGAGGTTCTGACTCACACTAATTATGTCTTCTTAACTGACGACTGGCAACTGACCACTGAATACCATTTCCTTGCTATATTGTGTGTTGCGTGCTAAATTACGGACGATGAAAAGATCCTATGTTATCCTATCTTTCCTGTGGTTAATAACGCCTGTATGTGCAGAGATGGAATTCCCATTTGAATCGGCGCGTCCCCTCTATGTCGGTGTTAGGGCATTAGGCATGGGTAATGCCTTTACGGCTGTCGCTGACGATGCGAGTGCCGGCTTTTGGAATCCAGCTGGACTCATCCAGTGGGAGGGCGTGAAACTTTTCGCTGTCAATAAGTTCCACGACCGAAGCGATTACCGGTTCGATCCAAAAGGTATCGGCTATAGTTACCGTGGCTCCAGTCTATTTTGGGGCAACAAAATCGCCATCGGTGTCGATAGCGGTGTCCCTGATTTCAATTACTATAGCATTGCGCGTCAACTCGGTCCGCACTTTGCCGCTGGATTGAGTCTCAAGTTTAAACGGAGACACCCGTCCGATTTCTACCAATTTTTCGGCTATGAAACAGCATACGATCTGGGGCTGCTTTTCAAGCCGCGTCCAAATCTCAAGTTCGGGTGCCTCGCGCAGAACTTTGAGGGCTACGGCATCCAGTGGCTAACATTCGGCATTTCTTATCGTTATGCAAAGCATTGGTTGCAAAACGCGCCCTGTGAATTCTCAGTTGATCTCGCCCTTCCTACGGAAAGCAAAACACCCGAATTATACATCGGTGCGGAGTGGTATCCTTTTCCGATACTCCCTATCCGTCTCGGCATCTCAAATGGCGCGCTAACAGGCGGCATCGGTATTACGTGGAAAGGGGTTCACATCAACTACGCCCGAATTTTCGAGAAGCCTTCTGCATCTGATTTTATTGAATTAGCTATCAGTTTTTAGTAGCCGTCGGCTGTCGGTTCTCAGCCGTCAGCAAGAACTTTTTGCGGTAGTCATACAGATTTACCTCTGCCATGTCCTGATGGCTGACCGCCGGCTGCTGATAGCCAGTAACAACTATTTATCACCTACTTCTTCCCAATCCAATGCCTCTTGATTCCATTCAAACTGCTGTAATGGACCAAACTTGAGGTTGACCGTCAAACTTTTCGGTGTCGGCGAACTATCGAACAGATTGAAATCTCGGACGACAACATAGGTGTGTTGACCATCGGTAATCGTTTTGCATGCCTCAATGAAATCGTCAAGGCTCCGGATTTGTTTTCCGTTTATATCGAGAATCACGACCTTAGAATTCCCATTCCGCTCTTGTAAACCGACACGTGAGAAGCTGCTGCCTGCATCGGCGTGCGGTAAATAGACCCCATCGGCTTCTAAGAAGAGTATCCGACGGAGTTGGGGCGTAATATCGTGAAAGACAGCGCCGCCGAACCTGACGAATCGTCGTACCTTCTTCGCCTCCAAGTCCTCGACAGGCACATCCAGTTTCAGGTTTTCACCGTTCCGATAGATGTCTAAAGTGACACTTTCTCCGACGTTCCGATTCAAAACAGCATCAAAGGTATAGAGATCATCCCTGATAAGTTCATTATCTATACGATGGATAATATCAGATGCGCGAAGGGCGGTCTCGCCTGTTGTTCTTGGAACCATAGATTCAATCTGAATAACTTTGGGTGTTCCGGCTTTTGAGGGCCCTATCTCTTTTCGTAAAGCACTGGGGAAATTGAAGTGTTTGATGGCTTCCCCAATAGAGATCAGCTCCAAATCGACACCGATTTCGCCTCGCCGGATAGCCATCTTGTTGCGAATCAACTCAAGCGCATCGTAGAGGTAATCGATCGGCAGTTCAAAACTGGAAGTATCCGTGCCGCGTGCGTGAATAGCGATGACCTCACCGGCGGTATTCCAGACAGGGCTTCCGCTTGAGCCTCCGGTTCGGTCAAACGTGGTATGGATATAACTGGAATGCCGATCGCCTTTGTTGACGTTAAGGTTCGTAATTCTCCCGAACTTGATCGTATATTCCTCTTTCTCGTTGTTTCCTATGAGCAGGAGTTCATCTCCGAGAGAGAGTGCATCCCATTCGCCGAGTTCAACGGCTTTGAGTTCAAAATCAACTTCAGTCGGATCAATTTGATAGAATCCGAAGTCGTGTGTCGGATCGTAGTAAAGGATACGGGCTTCCGTAAAACTCCCGTCGTGAAAGTTGATTTTGACGTAGGCGGGGCTGCTGCCGGTGACATGGCGGTTCGTAGCGATGATCCCACGTTCAGCGTCTACAACGAAACCGGTGGCGAAACTTGTGCCTTTCGCTTCCGTCTCAAAGACGACTTCTGAGGAGGTTTCGATATTCACCACCATCGGTTTGTAGGCGGCAACCTGTTCCGTCCAGTCATGTTGGGCATTAACATTTACGATCGAAATTAAAAGGAAAAGAATGGTTAAGGTTGTGCTGCTTACGCAGTTTTTAATTAGGCTTATAGAGATTTGTTTCATGATACTCCTTTTTCCATTTTGGATTTTGACTTTTAAGAGTTTAACATAGCGGTTTAGGGATGTCAAATCATTTTTGGCAAACGTGTCTCGAAAACGATCCAACGTCTAATTATTGTGGCACGGGTTAATGCTCCTATCTTGACAATGCTTCTCAAACGTGATATATTGTTCACAAAACTGCTTCCTATCATCTTGAAAAGTGGGAGAGGAATTTTAGAAATGGCGATACATCACTTTGAACCGACAGTTTATCACACAGCGATTGGTGCACATGAACCGGT
The DNA here is from genome assembly GCA_964523645.1 of uncultured bacterium. GTDB lineage: Bacteria > Poribacteria > WGA-4E > WGA-4E > WGA-3G > WGA-3G. The sequence continues at coordinate 30,071 of CAZGAW010000042.1, forward strand.
ACTCCATATCGAAAGTGGCGACACCGTTTTCACAACCACGGTGGATAATGCCGGCTACGATGCCACGGATACGCAGGTAACCGAAGGCGGCAATCCACAGACAGGTCCCTTCTATATTGAATCAGCAGAACCGGGAGATACGTTATCGGTTCACTTCGATCGGATCCTCCCGAATCGTTTAATTGGGCGGACGGCTATGGTCGTTGCCCCGAATGTTCTCGACCCGCACTATGCAGCATCAGAGATGCCCGAAGGTGGCCGCGCGGAGTGGCATGTTGACGTGGAGAAGTGGACAGCGACGTTGATGACTCCAGAAACGCAGTTAGGTAAACTTACGTTGCCACTTGAACCGATGGTGGGATGTTTCGGGGTGGCCCCGCCTCGCGGACAAGCAATTTCGACTGCGACTTCCTCTACACACGGTGGCAATATGGATTATCGAGGTTTTCAGGAGGGTGTTACCGTCTATTTCCCAGTTTTTGTCGCCGGTGCGCTCTTTCATCTCGGCGATGGACACGCCGTGCAGGGTGATGGCGAGATTGTGGGTACTGGTGTCGAAATCTCTTTTGATGTGCAGTTTACGGTTGAGGTGCTTAAGGGAAAAAGCATCAACTGGCCCCGTGCGGAAAACAGTGATTATATTCTGGCGGCTGGCAACGCGCGCCCGTTGGATCAGGCAGTGCAGCACGCAACGACGGAACTGCTCCGGTGGTTGGATGAACTCGGCTTGGAGAAACGTGCAGCGCATACTTTGTTAGGGCAGGCAGTCGAGTATGATATGGGCAACGTGTTCGATCCAGCGTATACGATGGTCTGTAAAGTCAAAAAGTCGATCCTGCGTGATATTGGCGTTTGGGAATAACCGAGATTTCCGTGAGGGTGGTCCAATCCGGTGCGGTTAGAAACCGCCTCGGCTCACCCAAGACCTGGACGGACACCTCCGGTATTCGCTCCTGTGCCGCCTCCCTCACCGCCGGCAACCACAAAGCAACCCAGACCATTACGGACACCACCGATCCTGACACCGGCACCGCCACCTACCGCTGCTGGGACGGCTCCTGGCAGGAGCAGTCAGCCGGCTGCGGCGCCCGGTGCACCACACAGTCGGTCTCCTGGAAGGGCGGCGGCACCTGTGACGGCTCGCTCACCGACGCTATCTCCGGTCAGTCCAGCACCATCACCGACAGCACCGGCAACACCCGCGGATCCGCCACCTACCGTTGTGACAACGGGGTGTGGCTGGAGCGGACGGGGAGCTGTGATCGGGTGTGCGCCGCGCAGAATATTACCTGGACACAGAGCGGTAATTCCTGCGACAGCTCTCTCATTGAGACCACCTCCGGCAAGTCCAGAACCATTGAAGATCGTGATGGCAATACCCGTGGCAATGCGACCTATCGGTGCAATAACGGGGTCTGGGTACAAGGGAATGTGAAATGTGGTCGGGTGTGCGCAAGCAAGAGCGTCTCCTGGACCGACGGCAGCAATACCTGTCATGGCTCTCTCAACGAGGCGGTATCCGGCAACACCGAAACCGCCACCGACAATGATGCCGGCAGTGACAATTCCGGTACCACCGGCACCGCCACCTACCGCTGTAACAACGGCACCTGGCAGGAGTCGTCTTCCTCTTGCTCTTCCGGTTCTTCCGGTAGCGGCAGTGGGAGTAATAGCGGTGGTGGTTGTTCCGGCACTCCACAATGCGGTAGTTCTGCCGGTGGTTGCGACAAGGGTTCCAACACGCAGTCTTATGGTTATTATTCCACTAACCCCTTTGGCAGAGAAACCTGGTCTTGTCGTTGTGGTTCTGAAACTACCAGTTGCTGTGGGAGCGGTAGCAGCAATTCTGGTTCCGCCTCTACGCCGTCAAGTCCGTCAGTTACTCCAGGCATTGGTTCTTGTTCCGTCAGCCCTTCTGATTCAGATAGCGGATACTATTCTTATCAGTGCCGAAAGGATTCAGGATCTTGGAGTTCTTGTGGCACTTTTTCCGGTCTTTCTTCCAATGCATCATACTCCTTTTCTATGAGACGAAGAGGTAGCAGTTGCGGCGCACCCACCGGCTGGTCATCTGCCTCTTCGTCCAGCTCCTGCAGACCCGGAGAGGCCACGAACCCCCGCGTTCCTCAGCCCTATGATTGTAATGTTGTCTGTGGACCCTATTCTTCCTACTCCTACTGTAATCAATCCAGTTTTTGTGGGGGAGAAATATATGGAGCACCCCGGGGCACCAGTCGATGTATTTCGTGTGCAATTCGGAAATGTGGATACAATTACGGAGCCAGATGTAGAACGCTCACTGTGACTTCTACCTCATGCACTCACCATGGTCAGTGTTAGTGATTATATTTGACTTTGTAGGAGTCCCTGTGTTTTGTTTTCAGGGTTTTGGTAGCATCTGTCGTTACCCTTTTACTGTCGGGTGTGTCGGCGGGTTATCGTATCTTTCGGTATTTTGATGGTATACTTTTAGTATATGGAAATTCGTTCTTGTGTTTTTTCCTTGGCAGGTTTTTTACTCTGCATTGTTGTGGTGCTGTACTGTGTCGATGTGGTGTATGCGCACGGCGGTGCGGAACATCCCGCGCTACCACCGGCAGTGCGTGCGTGTCATTCGCTGCCTGATGCGGAGCGGGAGGCGTGCTATGTCTCTCTTTGTGCAGGCGGCGTGACCAATGAGTGCGCTGAGGACCTTGTTGACGCGGCGGTGTTAGGATCGGGTCCGCAGTTTGCCAATGCTGTGCTGACCGATTTGGTGCGTGCCGTTTCGTTTGAGGTTGACGGGTATGTCTTTGCCCGAAGAATCGGGCGTGTATTTTTTCGGAATAGTTGGTTGGGGAGGGACTCGTTTATGGCGTGTTCCGGTGACTTTCAGCACGGGTGTCCGTATGGGTTTTTTGACGAGGCTATAGCTATGATCGGTTTTCAACCGCAGGTACTCGGCGGCACGCTTTGCGGCACTTTTTCTGACGATTCTGAAACGGTGATGTGTTACCGGAGGGTTGGGCATATATTTATGAAGCGCACCGATCAGACGCTTACTTCCGCACTCTCTTGGTGTGATGCTCTGTCTGCCGCGTCTCAGCCGCACTGTTGGGGCGGGGTGTTTACGGAGAATGTGGATACATTTCTTGTTTCTCGTGGTAAGCGCGGTGACGGGTTTCTTGATGATGACCCTTTTGCTCCGTGCAGCACGATAGGTGTTCCGTACCGTGAACCGTGCTATAGAAATCACGGGAAGTATTTACTCTCTCGGTTTGATGGCACCCTTTCTGACATTTCAGAGGAATGCTCTGGTCTTGAGGGGTATGCGGCGGTATGCCGGCAGTCGGTTATGGATGCTGCTGCCGATATGGAGTATGGTGATTATCACGGGGATGTTTCGGCATATGAGCAGCGCGGACGATCTGCCCCTTGGTATCGGCGGCTGATTCATTTTATCTTGTCGCTGTTTGGTTTTGACGGTGACGGTTCTGATGCCGTTGACTTATGAAAAACCCGCAAGTAGTACTTGCGGGTTTTGGGTTTACTTGCCAAACCACTCCTGTGCCCATTTGTAGCGGTTGGGAGCGGTGATCTTGAGGTTACCATAGAACCCCCGGCTGTTGTTAGTCCAGAGGAATGCACAAATCTCCGCCGCATTGTTATAGAAATGGGAAAACCCGGGGGTATGGTCAATCCGAGCCTTGCCAACCTCGTCCCAGTCCTGCTGCCTTGCTTTTAGGAAGGCTGTGCCTTCAGGGGTTTCTTCCCAGTTGCGATAGGATCCGTTTATTTCTGATGCATGCTGCCACATATGGGCAATTTCATGCACCAAGGTGTTTACCATGTGGTGTGGCTCGTCTTTACCAACCACAGCCACTCCTGAGTGGTACATTGCCCCAGCTACACCACCCAGATGTGTGACGATAAGCAGGGGGTCCCAGACGAGCTGCACTTGTTGCAGCAGCGGTCGTACCGCGTCGGGCCATCTCTGGCCGATGAGGATGTTGCCCGGGATTTGCTGTGGATCATCCCGATAGGTCCCGTCCCAATAGGCTGTCGGGACTGTTCCGTCCGCGAGGGCGGTAGGGCGGGAGCGGTGCACAATAACTTCTTTTGTTTCCAGGTGCTCTCCCTCCACCCGGAGATGGAGTGTGTCTTCCGGCACATCTTTGAAGAGGTACTGCCCATGTTCATCGGTGACGACACTTTCTCCGGATCGTGGTCCGGCGATGATCGTTACCGTGACACCCTCAATGGGTTGTGGGGTTCGGCGGAAACGGGAATCATCCAGACGATACACCTTCGGGATGAGCACATATCCGGCAAAATCTTCCGGATCCGGCGTGATGCCCTTGTACTCTGTTTTCCCGTTGCCCCTTCCGGTTCCGTGTATGTAGACACTCCCCCACAGCAGGGTGGGCGCGGTTACGGTTACGACCGGACGCGGGGTGACCGCTATTGCCGGTGCCGTGACCGGCTCGGCAAGCGCGTTGCCGGCGAGGTCTTTGACCGCTTCCAGCGTCACCACGAAGCTATCCGCGCGGACGAGCTGCTTGCAGCGGACGGTCCGCTTGTCCCTACTGACCTGGAAAGTACCGCGCCAATGCACACTCCTTGTGGAGTAGGAGTAGCGTTTTGTCTTGCCACCTGTCGTAGAGGTGACCACAACGCTCTCCGGGCTTATCGGCTCAGAGAACACGATAGCAGTTTCTACCGTCGTGTTGTGCGCTACCGATTCGCCCTCCGGTAGGGTTGTCCCGTCGCGATAGTGCATGATTGACACGACGGTCGGCGGGGTTGTGTCTGTCTTTTCCGGCTCCGGTGATTTTGCCGGACCGCACTGCAACTTCTCCTTGTGCGTGTAAAACGCCGGGATCAGATTGCCCTGCAGATCAGCACTCAACCTGCCGACAGCGAAGGTGAACTCGCCCGTGTCTTCCGGTCGCACCGTATACTTACAAAGAAAAACTTTCTTTGTTTTCACGGGTTTTGCGTCACCGGAGACAAAGTCCTCGCCTTTTGCTCCAAAATCCGCGATCTTGAAGCGGGCGAGCTTTCCGTTCACCCTGCGATACAGCACCGGACGGGCGGTCTGGTCGTCAGCGACAACCAGCTGCATACCCTCGGAAAACTCCACTTTGATAAAGATGGTTTTCCCCACGGACACGGTGCCCGTCAGCGGCTTTGTCAACTGCCAGTCGCTGTAGTAGCCGACTGACTTAACCGTCGGCGTGCCTTCCGGTATTTGCAGCTGCGGCGCACCGGGTGCCGCATCTGCCGGCATTTTCATCTCGCCAACCGTGCCAAATGCCTCACCATCGGCGGTGAAGTCGGTAGTTACTGGGTCCTCTATCTCACTACAGCCAGTGATAACGGCTGCGATCAGGACGCATAGTATGACAAATAATAAATTTTTCAATCTATTTAGCTCCTCTGTTTCAGGACTATTTATTAGCTCCTCTGTTTCAGGACTATTTAGTTTTCGGTTTTGACTTTGGTTTGCGTTTACAAATATTAGTTTTTTCGCAATATCGCGAGCACAGCTCGCTCCTACAGAGAGAAAATATACCCATATATGAAGTGAATATGTAAAACTAAACGACCCTGCCTCTGTTTCTTGACATTTTTCAGGCTTGCGTTATTACAAACAAATAGATCTTGCTGAAAAGCCATCGGGTTTGGAGGCGCGCCCTTCATTGCGTCGGTCATAAGTTATAATAGATTAATTTCTGTTTTTGTCAATATAAAAGTCTAAATATAACTCTACTTTGGGCAAGTTTTAAGGACAATACACATTTTCAAGCAATACGCAGAAATACCCAAGCAAAACACCCAAGCGAAAACCCCTCTGGGATTGCGCTTGGGTGTATCCGAGTTTATTTTCTACGCGTTGGATTTGTGTGAGAAACTTTCAGAAAACTCAGAAACGCTTTGAAAATAGGTCATGCCTCTCACAGAAATTGTCCAAACTTTAGTGATTATATGCCAAAAACCTTTAGCGTTTCTGGAGAATCTCCGAAGCGGTTGCATGAAGATTATAGTAGATTCTGAAGATAAGTTTACACTTGTAGCATAGGCTGTTAGCCTGTGCCGGTATGAGGCGCACATTTACAAGTTCACATAACGATGTGGGTGTATAAGTAATTATGGGATCTACTATAATTTATTAATTCGGTAATTTCTTGGTGAAGTCCGGCGCAGTTGAAAACAGCGCCTACCGGGCCTGGGGAAAATATTAAATTACCGATTTATTTTTTTTAAACTTCATCCAACCGCTTCTACCGGGCCTGGGGGCACCTATGGAGCGGTTAGAAACCGCATCTACCAAGTTTGGATGCAGTTTAGGATTTGTTCATGTTTAATTCTGCCATGGATCTGAGATTCAAGAGCGGTGTCATCACGCCGCCGGCGGCGGGGAGGACGACTCCTGTATCGTAAAGCCGCATTGCGGAAATCGTGGCGTGTGCAACATCTTCGGGTGCACCTGCGCGGACCATAAAGATGTAGCCCTTCTCGGCTGCCT
>CAZGAW010000043.1:0-36412 GCA_964523645.1 uncultured bacterium
GGACACATTGCCATGGAGCCGTTGCTTGACAACTTCCGGGACTTCGTCGCACGGGCGGGCTTCCGGATCCTGCAAGTGCCACAGACGCCACAAGCGTCAGTCTGTCGGCATCTTCTCCTGGCTTACCTCGACCAGTTTGTTCAAACCGTGGGTGGGAGTCTGTACCTGGAAGTCCAAACCGGGCGGGGTCGGATTGATATCCTCATCACACACAACAGCGCAAAATACATCGTTGAAACAAAGATTTGGAGAGGTCAAGCACGCTATCAAGCCGGTAAACAGCAGCTCGCCGCGTATCTCACATCGGAAGGCACCGACACGGGCTACTACATCGTCTTCGATCACCGCCAAAACCCGGAACCTCGCGCCGAGACTGAGACCCTAAACGGGTTAACACTCCGGAGTTATGTGATACCTGTGGTGCAAGAACGCCCGTCAATCACTTCAGAATGAGCATCCGCCGTGTCGCCGTGAACTCGCCTGCAGCAAGTGTATAGAAATACACGCCACTCGCGATGGGTTCACCCAACGCATTTCTGCCATCCCAATACGCCGCGCGACTCCGAGATTCATAAATCCCCGCTGCTTGATGTCCTAAGTTCAAAGTCCGAACCAACTGTCCCCCTACAGCATGGATAGAGATTTTCACATCCGCGTTTTCCGATAACTGATAGGGTATCCATGTCTCTGGGTTGAACGGGTTCGGGTAGTTCGGTAACAGTGTCGTCTCCGTTGGATGGGACGATGTTAGCAGTCGTTCTAACACCGCAATACCGCTTTGGAAGGTTTCATTGCCAAGATTCCGTCGTTTCGCTTCAAGAATCCACCGCTGTAGACCTGCTGTCGTTAAGGATGGCGCAGCAGTGGTATTTTCCTGAGATTCCAACGCCTCCACAACTAACAGAAGATCCTCACGATCCACGACACCGTCGGTGTTGACATCCGGATTTGGATGCGCGCCCCGAACGGCAGTTGAACCGAAGCGAGCGGCAACTAACACCAGATCCTCCACATCAACGACACCATCGTTATTCACGTCAACATGCGCCACATCATTACGTCGGATCGGATACGTTTCGTATGTGAATCTGCCATTGACATCCATGACGTGAAGTTCAACGGCTGCCGTGGGACCTGCTGTAAATTCGGTCGTAGTAAACTCGATCTGTGCCGTCTCGGTATCCAACACCTGACACCCCTGCAGTTTGATGCCATCGGCGGGGTCGCCCTGGAGGGTCGGGATCATCAGTTGTGCCTGATGGAGTCCATCGGCATCGGTGACTTCAAAACGGAAACGGATTGTATTGGCTGGCCATGCGATCGGGGTAAACATCGTCATAGTTGTGGGTTCATTAAAAGCGGTCTGTGTCGTGTTGAAGTAGCGGTGGACATTTAACCATTCGGCGGCACAATAAGACAATCGGTCTCGGTTATCTCCATAAGACATCAGATAAGCATCGTTTCGGAAATCGTGTTGCAAGCCGAAGGCGTGTCCGAGTTCATGGGCCGCGGTATCAACGCCAAAATCTCTGACAAAACAGCCACCGGAGGCGGGAATAACCGCTCTGCCGCCTGTTGTTCCATAGCTACCGCCTTGTCCGCACCATTGGACATCAATCTTTTGGGAACCCGTATCTACAGAGATGAGGTAGAGATTTTTCGAGACATCGAAATCGTCCTCAATCTCTTCTATAATTTTGTCAAAGGTTTCACGATCATAATGCCTATCCGTGAACCGCCCGTTTACATGATGCACGACCGCTTTTCCTGTGGCATCGGTCTCAAACGTAAACGTTTTTCTGCCGAACCCATGCCGTTGCATCTCTTCGGCGTAAAAGTGTTGGACATCCCTAATCAAGGTATCCAATTTCGTGTCAATGTCCTGTTGTGCCCGACGGTTTATTGGGAGAAAGTAGATGAGCCGCACCATTTCTCGTTGTTGCAGCGTCTGTAGATAGGATTCTATACTCTGTATGCGGACAGTGCCATCTTCTCCGGCACTCGCGAGAGTTTTTCCATCAGAGGCGAAGTCGACCCCGTGGACCCAACCATCGTGCGCTGTCAGGGAGGCAATCTCCTCACCACTTTCGACAGACCACAGCGTTACTGCTGCGTGTCCTGTGCTGGCAAGTGCTTTCCCATCTGGAAAGAGATCAAGGGAATAAGCCGTCCCTGGATTCTCAAGTGTGCCGAGAAGCGTCCAATCCGAGACAGCCCAGAGTTTGATTAACCCGTCATAGCCAGCACTCGCGAGCGTTCTGTCATCAGGTGAAAAAACGAGCGCATCGACTCTAACCGTATCCCCTTTAAGTTGGGCGATAACGTCCCGTTCCTGAACGTCCCAAATCTTCACGGTGCCCTCACCGTCCCCGGCGGCGAGAAATTGTCCATCTGGAGAAAATGCTAACGCCCAGACATATCCGTCGTGTTGAAGCGTCGCTATTTCGTTTTGCGTCCGGATGTCCCAGAGTTTTACATGTCGCCCTGCTGTCGCAAGGAGTTCCCCATCGGGTGAAAACGCCACTTCCTTGATTTGGAACCGAGTTCGATCCGTAATATGTTCAAGTGTCGCGATGTGCGCTCCCGCTGCGACATCCCACACTTTGAAACTCCAATCATCGCCGCCACTGACCAGCAACTGTCCATCCGGAGAGAACGCCACGGAATTGATTTGATCTGTGTGTCCCCTAAACGTTGTCACGAGATTCTCCCGTAAATCCCATATTTTCAGGGTGTTGCTATCTCCGGCACTGGCAAGCAGTGAGGCATCTACAGGAGAAAATTTTACTGTTTGGACAGAACCGCCATGTCTGAGAATTATCGGTTCTTGTGCAAAGTTCGGAAGCAAAAAATTGAGAAAAAGCGTTAGCGTAAGAAATAAAAACTTGAACGGCATAAAATATCCTTTTGATAACATGCGAGTTCGACACTTGCGTAAGTCCTAATACTATAAAGGATATTCCAGGGATTTACAACTTTTTTATATGTTGGGACTTACGCAGCACCCTATGCTGACGAGAGAAACACCCTATCAAAAACACCTCGCCAGCGGCATGTGAAGTGTAGCGTATCACCCGCAAATTGCGTAAGTCCTAACATGAGCTGAACAATTGTGAGAAATGTCAGTAGTATAATTCTGGCATATAATCGACAATTAAAATATGCACGAAAGCAAGACTAACAACACACCCCGTGAGGCATCCAAGGGCAGCGGAACCTGCGCGGATTCTTCTGACGTTGTTCTGATATGTCTTCGTGTAATAATGAACATATTCTGGTGATTTACCCAGTATTTTCATAGCAGGCACGGGTATCTCCATCAGATAAACGCTGGCAGGCGTAGATGCCCCTAATACACAACATATGATTGCGGGCAACTGACGACTAAACTGACGGCTAGATGTGCTTTCAAAAAAGTTAGAAAGAAATAAAAAAGAAGTGAAGATGGATAACCCGAAACCCGTGCCAGCCCCTATGAAAAAGTTATCAACGCTGACTAACTGAGCGTCGCGTTCTGCGTTCTTTACGGCTTGTTGACGTTCGGAAATCGGATAAGCGATGACGTTGTTGGAAATAAAAAGTAAGAGAAATATAAATGCAACTTTTTTCACGATGCCCTCCTTGTAGTCGTTATTCCTTTTACATTAGGACTTACGCATACTGCGCTTTTGTAGCATAAACTGTTAGTTTGTGCCCTGAGAACGTCTATGTTTTTTTCGAGTTTCCCCTTTAACGAAGCGTCATATCGTCAAAATTGCGTAAGTCCTGTCAAAGAAGAGGCCAGCGAATCCGACACCCTAAAAGGCAAGATCAATGGCAGGCTCAATCGGCGGTTCCGGAAAAGGCTCTGGGACAGGAATCGGCGGTTCCGGTATGAATGGCGGTTTCTCTACCGTTGTTGGGTCCATAACAACCCCCATAAATAACACCGTCTCTGTCCGGTTATCTCGAATCGCAAGAAAAAACGGTCTATTGACAATAAAGGGGATAGGCGGGACAGATTCCTCCGCTGCTGCGGTAGGTACGGCTTCGTCGAAAAAAACAAAGCTCCCCGTGGAGGCTTCCGTGCCCTCTTCATTGACCTCAACGACTGCCTGATGCGTCAGATAACTGATAAACACCGGCACCGATGAGGTCGTCATGCGACTGAAATCCGCCCGATCTTGGTCAAACGCGATACCCATCGCGAGTTGCTCTAACGGTTTTTTCAGTTCTGCTGAATACTGTAGTTTGAATTTCGGCATGACCAGCGACACGTCCCTTTCGAAGAATCGTGACATCCAACCCTCCCAATCTTCAACGTTCAAACGGTCTAAGAAGGTCGTGAGATCGGTGTCGGGATTCGGTAAGAAGATATACATCCCCATTTGATTATCCTCGTAAGGAAGACTGACCGCCTGAAACTGATCGCTTGCATAATAGGGGTACCAGTCGGTTCGGCGCATCATTTGGATCTGCTTTTTGTCGCCGTTGGCGAGATAAAAGGGTTCGTCGAGGGTCTGCGATGTGTCGAATTCTTCTTGCCAACTCCCCTTGAAATAGATGCCGCTAATCAGGCACGCGATCGTTTGCGGATCGATTGCGGTAACAACACTTGGAATCGCGCCGTTGGTGTTGGCATTTATGCTGTCGTTGATGGTTGAAACATTCGCAGGCTCCGTGAAATCGAGTGTTGCGATGTCTGTATCCAAGAATTGATTGTTTCGATCCAGAAAACCGGGATCGAATTCAATATTGTCAGCAGCCCAAAGCGCGTTTGCGATCTCCAGTGTCACCTTTGAATCCGGTGCCTGAAGTGCCCTTTGCAAATATACATAGTTGGCATTGATTGACGCGGGATCTAATGCTTGCAGTTGCAACGCGTCTATTATTGCCTGTTCAGTTGCTCCCCCTGCGCCGTTGCGTGCCATCGCTAACGCAACAGAGAGGCTGTAGGGCGAGAGGAGTGTATTCTGAGTTTCATCCGTCTTTCGCAGTTCATGGAGCAATTTAAATCCGAACATCGTATTTGCCCTAACGAGGTTCGGCTCTACAGCGTCAAGCTCGTCTGGGGTGTTATCAATCATACCAAGGTCAAATCTATCACATCCGGCGGACATGAGTAAAATCATGCCCATGAGTCCGAGAGAAAGCGTGGTAACCATCTGTTTTCTATTCATCAATTTTCTCCTATTTTCTTTTCTGTTTGTTTGTCCCTACAAGGGAAGCAACGCATGAATCCATAAGTTTTGTATTGACGGTTCACACAATTACGTTATGACAATATACTCTTAACGTGAGTTTGATAAATAATTCGAGGTTTTTGAATAAAGAGAACCCCTTTGGTATAATGGAATTATCTAACCTTCCACCAAAAGGAGTTCTCTGATGAGTATTGTATCACTTTTCTGTAAAACTGACGACTTTTTTTAGCATACGAGGCACATTTGGCATCACACTCGCTTGAGGATGGTACCCCCCCGAAACCCGCGGGCGCCCACGAAGGCTGCATCCCAGTGAGGTAATGACGCTCCTGATTGCGTTCCACCAAAGTGGGTATCGGACGTTCAAACACTTTAAAGTTCGTAAAAACATGAAACCGTTAGACCTATCGGTTTCTGATGAGGTACTGCTGAAAAAGCGTGTCATTATTGAATCGGTGATCAAAGAACTGAAAACACAGACAGTGCTTGAACATTCTCGGCATAGAAGTTTCCAAAACTCCCGAGTCAATGTCGTTTCTGCGTTGATTGCGTATCAGTTTTCAGAGAGCAAGCCCTCGGTGCATCTCTGTGAACTTTCGGGAAACAGCGACTTACCGGTAACTTTCTAACCGATAAACTTTTTTCAAACTCACGTTACTCTTAAAGATACAATTTTTAGGCAAAAGGTTACATTACGTGAAAAGAATATTTTGTCAGGCACTGATTTACAACATGTAGAAGACTCTCCGATTCCGATTTTACCCCGCGATTCCGACAGTTTACGCTATAGGCATATTGAAAAATCTACAACAATTCTGTTGACACGTCTGCATGAATAACGTATACTTTATGGAAAGGAAGACCCGTGGAGAAAAGAAACATGAGACGTTTTGGCACCGAAGGGCGTTTGTATCTTGAGGATCACTATGTTGTCCCACGCACAGAAGAAACAGCCGATTTCATTGCCCGCGTCAAACAGGGCAAATACATCGTGCTTTTTGCACCGCGCCAGACCGGTAAAACGACCTTTTTTCGACTGGCACTTGATGCACTCGCGACTGAAAATTTAACCTACTTCCCGATTCAACTGAACTTTGAGGAGTCCGAAGATGATACCACCGCTGATTTTTACCGAGGGCTCTCCGAAGATATTCGGGAAGCAATAGAAACTGTTTTTCAGCAGCGTGGGCAAGTGCCTTCTGAGGCATTCATAGAATTTTTGGAGAAAACCGAGATAACGGATCATAGAGCGATGAGACGGTTCTTTGCCCAGTTGGCGCGCTTGCTTGACTCACACTACGGAATTCCGCAGAAAGTTGTGCTTCTCATCGACGAATTTGATGCGATTCCACAGGCAGCAGTCAAGGGTTTCCTGCGATCGCTACGCTATATTTACCTCTCCGGTAAGACGCGATGCCCCCACAGTGTCGGCATCGTGGGAGTTAAAAACATCATTCAACTCGGCTACGACAGATCCATCTCTCCGTTCAATATCCAGCAGGAATTTCATCTGCCAAACTTTACACTTGAACAGGTCGCGGAACTACTCTCACAGTATACTGAGGAAGTCGGTCAAGGGTTCGAGCCTGAAGTTGTGGCATCTATTCATAAACAGACCGCGGGTCAACCTGTACTCGTCAATCGGTTGGCACAGATTCTGACGGAGGAGATGGACATCCCGAAAACTGAGACAATTACGATGGAGCACTGGACGGCAGCACACACACAACTCCTGCACACTAAGAATACCAACATTGCGCATCTGACAACAAATATCCGAAAAGACAGGCGTTTTGAGAAAATCCTCATGAGAATCACTGCATCCGATGAAGGCGTTCCTTTCAATATACACGATGAAACCATCGATGAACTTGCGACGTATGGGGTTATCTCCGAAGGTACGGACGGTCTCTGTGACATTGCCAATCCCATTTATCTGTATGCTATCTTGCAAGCGTTCAAGCCGACAGTAAACGGATTAGAGGCGGAATACTTCCCCGAAGACAACCTTACGGGATTCCGGGCGTATCTCACAGACACAGGACACATTGCCATGGAGCCGTTGCTGGATAACTTCCTGGATTTCATCGCACGGGCAGGTTTCGGGATTCTGCAAGTGCCACAGACCCCACAAGAGTCGGTTGGTCGGTATCTCCTGCTTACCTATCTCGACCAGTTTGTCCAAGCAGTGGGCGGCAGTATGTATCTTGAAGTCCAAACCGGGCGGGGTAGGATCGATATCCTCATCACACACAACAGACGAAAATACATCGTTGAAACAAAGATTTGGAGAGGTCCAGCACGCTATCAAGCCGGTAAACAGCAGCTCGCCGCGTATCTCACATCGGAAGGCGCGGCTGAAGGATACTACGTGGTCTTTGATCATCGTGAACGCGCGGAATCACGCGTAGAAACAGAAACGTTAGACAGAAACCTAACGATTCGGAGTTACGTCATTCCTGTGGTTCAAGAGGTCCCTTCATCAATGACAGCGAGCTTTAAGGTCAAGAAAAAAATATGAAAAACACTTTTGAAGTCAAAGTAAATGCGAAAACACATTTAGTCGTCCAAAGCGAGACAGGTCGCTGTTTGGGCGGTGTGGGTGCGAACTTTTATCGTCCCTTCGTCTTTCCGTTCTACACACCAGCAGGACATACCGTTGTTCAGGAGTTCGCCTTCGACCATCCGTTCCACAACGGTATTTTTGTTGGACAAGGACCCGTGCAGGTCGGTGAAAGAGAGGCGGGTTTCTGGGCATCACCGCCTCGCCGTTCCTTCACAGACAAGGTTTTTGAAAAGTTGGGACGGATGGACACGCAGAAAGAGATTGACATTACACCGCATGCCGATGGCGTTCAGTTCGTCCAAAACGTTATCTGGCGAGATAAAAACGAAGAACCGTTGATTGACGAAATCCGTACTGTCAATCTTTACGCCCTGGCAGATGCCACGGTCTGCGATATGACGAGTGAGAAGATCGCGTCTTATGGTGCTGCGACGTATCCGCAGACGAAGTTCGGAAGCATCGGTATCCGCGTTGAACCGAGATTGCTGCCTGTTATGGGCGGTATTGTGTTGGGAGACAACGGACGCAAAGGCGGTGTTGAGGTCGTTCACGAAGGCGAATCTGATTTTGTTGCCTACCAGAATACGTTGCCAGGACATGGACCCTTCGGTGTCTGCATGAGCATCCTGAATGAAAGTGTTCGGGGACCGTGGTTTATTCGGGATTATGGGATGGCACTCTACAATCCGACGTGGACAGGTTCTGTCTCAACACCCGCAGGTGAGCGTTGGACAGCCTCGCTTCGGGTTATCGCTTACGATGGAGAATTAACGCCAGCACGCGCGGAAAAATGGTGTCTGTTGTAGATGAAAAAAGAGAGTATCCTTGAACTTCGGAACGTTACGAAAACCTTCGGCGATTTGGTCGCTGTTGACAGTGTTGATTTTGCGCTGCAAGCCGGTGAAATCCATGCGATTTTAGGTGAGAATGGCGCCGGGAAGTCCACGCTGATGAACCTTATCTATGGGCTTTACCAGCCCTCGGACGGACGCATCTATGTTACCGATCGCGAGAACTGGCGACGTAGGTTACGAGCAAAGTCTCCACGTGATGCGATTGCTAACGGTATCGGCATGGTGCATCAGCATTTTATGCTGATTGAAAATCTTACTGTCGCTGAGAATATTGCTTTGGCACTTGGGCAATTGCGTTCAGGTACAATGGCATTCGGCTCTTGGCTCTCGGGTATCAGTCAGAAAGATGTTGTGGTTGACGAGAAAACTTCTTTGTCGATAGTTGACCGCCGATGGCTGACCGCCATTACCGAGAAATTCCGATTTAAGAAAGAGGAAGCGATTCGTATGACTGAAGAGTTATCGGAACGGTTTGGTTTGACGGTTGACCCGACTGCGTTGGTGCGGAGTCTGTCGGTAGGCTTAAAGCAACGTGTAGAGATCCTGAAAGCACTCGCTGTTGATGCCCGAATTCTAATTCTCGATGAACCGACAGCTGTTCTGAGTCCACAGGAGGTGGAAGGCTTCTTCACGATTCTACGCAAACTTCAGACAGATGGTCGAGCGATTATCTTCATTAGCCACAAAATGAAAGAGGTTTTGAGCATCAGCGATAGAATTACCGTTTTACGGCGCGGCAAGAAAGTCTACCTCGGTAAGACTGGAGAGTTGACCGCACGGGAACTCGCCAGAGAGATGATAGGCGAAGACATCAACGAAGTTGAACGTTCGGTTTCCAGTCCATACCTCGAAGCCGAGTCTCCAGAGGGTGTGCTGCGACTCTCGAATCTGACGGTGCTTGGTAGCCGAAACGAAGTCGCAGTGTCGGATGTCACTATGGAGACCCATCGTGGCGAAATTGTTGGCATTGCCGGTGTGGATGGCAACGGGCAGCGCGAACTCGCCGAGGCGATTATGGGTTTACGGCACACTGCATCCGGGGAGATAAGCATCTTGGGTACCAACCCGAAGGGGATAAACGCTGTGCGGCATCGCGGTGTGGGGTATATCCCTGAGGATAGACAGACGACAGGTGTCATTGCAGCGTTTTCGGTTACGGAAAACCTCTTGCTGAACGTAACCCACTTGGAGAACATCGCACAGTGGAACGTCCTTAACCAGAAAAAAAAGCGTGAAACTGCGGAAAGCCTAATCGATGCTTATGACATCCGTCCCCCGAACCCTGATATTCCGGCTTCTTCGCTCTCCGGTGGTAATCAGCAGAAAATTGTCCTCGCCCGAGAGATCTCACTTCAACCCGATCTCCTGATCGCTGTTAATCCGACACGCGGCTTAGATGTCAACGCTGCCCGTTATGTACACGAGAATTTACTGGCACAACGCGACAAGGGAAAATCTGTTCTCTTAATCTCGACGGAGTTAGATGAGGTCTTGCTGTTAAGCGATCGACTCTATGTCATGTCGAGAGGCAAGTTGATCGAAGCGACAGCACAACGCAACGACATCGAGGCACTCGGGTTGCTAATGACCGGGGAATGGTAATGAGAAGTTAGAAGTCAGGAAGTTTAAAAGTGTGCTAAAGTTTAGAAGTCTCGACTCACTTCACAACTTTACTTATACCAATCCAAGTTGCCACCTATTGTAGACATAGCAAGCCGAAGAGGGTGCAGCTTCTTGAATGACCGATTTTCTATAAACATATCACCCCGCTGGGGTGAGGAAAATGATGAAAACGGTTCTTCAAACATGCAGAATTCGTTAGTAGCAACTTGGGTTATACCAATATAGCCGATAACTGAAAACCGTTTTTATGATATTAAAGAAAATCAATGTTCGTTGGCTCGCAACGCCTGCGCTAATTCTCGTGAGTGCATTTGTCACAAACGCCGTTATCATGCTGCTCTGTCACTATAATCCCTTAGAAGCCTATCAGGCAGCGGTGAGTGGTGCGTTTGGTAATGGTCGGAAGTTCGGGGAAACTTTGGTGAAAAGCACACCGTTTCTGATGGCGGGGCTTTCGGTTGCGATGGCGTTTCGGTGTGGGATTTGGAACATCGGTGCCGAGGGGCAGTTTCTGATAGGCGCGCTAACGGCGACATGGTTCGGGACGAAACTCGCGCCACTGTTTCCCGAAACCCCATGGGTTGCGGTGCCAATCTGTCTCTGTTTCGCTACATTCTCAGGTGGCGTATGGGGACTCATTCCTGCCGTTCTTAAGGTGATGCGCGGTGTCAACGAAGTCATCAGTACGATTATGTTAAACTACGTCGCGCTCCATCTGGTGGGTATGATGATAGATGGGGGTCCCCTGCAGGAGGCAGCGCAACGCGGTCCGCAAAGTGATCGCATCGTTCAGTGGGTGTTTCTGCCTCGACTTTTCCCACCGCATCGGGTTCATCTGGGTATTGTCATCGCTGTTGTATTAGCGATTGTTCTCACGTTTGTGCTCTTTCGGACGGCGTTTGGGTTTCAGCTTCGCGCCGTTGGGGAGGGCGCAGATGCAGCGGAAGCGGCGGGAATCTCGATTGTACAGAACACGCTCCGTGTCTTTTTCATCAGTGGTGCGCTCGCGGGACTTGGCGGTGCTATTGAACTGACTGCGCTGACCCGTCGGCTGTTTCTCAACTTTTCACCCGGATACGGTTACACAGCGATTGCCGTTGCTTTATTGGCGAAACTCAATCCGTTGGTGACGGTTGCTGCTGCGTTGCTGTTTGGCGCGCTTTCGACAGGTTCCTACAGTATGCAGCGGACGGTCGGCATCTCTGACAAAGTGACGTTCGTGATGCAAGCGACGATTCTACTTTTCGTGATTGGCTATAGTTCCGTCCAACTTTTCCGTAAGCGATCCTCTGCACACGCTGAGGTGAAAAAAGAAGAAGTATCGGTAAAGGATATGTAAGCCCAGGTATTGCGTCAATTTTGGGAAAATCTTGACAAAATGCCTGCTGCAAGTTACAATTACATTATAGTAAATCCCCCAATTAACTATACACTAATGGGAGGGCGAGGTTAGAAACCTCGCCAGCGGCGGAACGGTGTTTGTGTTTATAGCGTGTGCACTTATTTTCAGGATCTACTATAAAATCACATAAACCCAACTTATGAAAAAAACCGCTTGGATGCGCTAAAGAGCAGTCCGAGCGGGGTGAAGTGTGTGTCCCCCTAATAATTGTCTAAAACTTAGCAAAATCTACCATAATAAGGAGAACAAGGATGGCGATGTTTGAAAAGGAAGGACGTCTCGGCTATGTCCCGACCGAAGAACACAGCCTCTATCCGGAAACCGACGGCAAACCGATGGCAGCAAGCGACGATCATAGACGTGTGTTGATAGGGATCCTCCGGGGGCTTGAGTCGTTTTTTGGTGACACCCCCGATGTGTATGTTTCTGGGGATATCTTGATGTATTATGTTCAAGGGGACCCGCGGCAAGTCGTCTCTCCCGATGTGCTTGTCACTTTCGGGATAGGTCGGAAGGCGCGTCGGACGTATCAGGTCTGGGTAGAAGGCAAACCCCCGGATTTCGTGATGGAGTTGTCGAGCAAAAGCACATATCAAAGAGACTTGACGGAGAAGTTGGCGCTTTACGCTGAGTTAGGAATTTCGGAGTATTTCTTGGCGGATATAGAGGGTCTGTATCTCCCTTCGCCTTTGATGGGGTTTCGGTTAGTTGCGGGTCAGTATCAGGCGGTGTCGCCGGATGCGTCGGGTAGCATTCATGCGTCAAGTTTGGGTTTAGATGTGCAGTGTGTGCAAGGGGATTTACGGTTTTATGATCCTGTCAAGGATAAATGGCTTCAGCTGCCGGAAGTAGTAGCAGAAACCCGGGCTGAAGCGGCGACTGCCCGGGCTGAAGCTGCGGAGTCGCTTGCCCATCAGGAGGCGACTGCCCGTGCGGAGGCGGAGTCGCTTGCCCATCAGGAGGCGACTGCCCGTGCGGAGGCGGAGTCGCTTGCCCGTCAGGAGGCGACTGCCCGTGCGGAGGCGGAGTCGGAAACCGAACGCCTTCGCGCCGAACTCGCCCGATTACGGGGCAACCGCGCCCGTTAGGGCAAAATTAAAAAATGTTTGAAGAGATTCTTTCAGCGACGATTCGAGGGGCAACGCCACTCCTACTTGCGGCATTAGGCGAAGTCATCTCCCAACGTGCCGGTGTGCTTAACATCGGTATTGAGGGAATGATGCTCATCGGTGCGTTTTTCGGGATGGTCGGTTCCTTCTACATTCCAGCGGAATTCGTAATGATCGCACCGTGGTTCGGGCTTTTGATGGCGGGGGTGAGTGGTCTTATTGCCGCTGCGTTGTTTGCACTGTGTGCGATAAAATTGCGGGGTGACCAAGTCATCATCGGCACGGCCATGACCCTCTTAGCGTTAGGGTTGACAGAGGTTGTCTATCAAAGACTCTTTGGTGTAACGGGGATTGCCCAGGGCGTGCCAGCGTTTCAGCAGATCAACATTCCACTCCTTTCACAAATCCCTTTCTTCGGACGTGCGCTATTCTCACACAATATCCTCGTTTTCATTGCGTTCTTGTTAGTGCCGTGTGTCTATTTTTTCCTCTACCATACGCAACAGGGACTTAGAGTCCGTGCCTGTGGCGAACACCCCAGGGCGATTGCCGCTGCGGGTGCGAACGTTCTCCGTTTACGGACGATTTGTCTACTATTTGCAGGGGCGATGGCGGGTATTGCTGGCGGGTATCTTTCGCTCGCCGATGTCCCCTATTTTACACCCGGCATGACGGTTGGACGGGGGTTCATCGCTTTAGCTATCGTAATTTTTGGGAAATGGCATCCTGTGAAGGCGTGTGGTGCTGCGTTACTCTTCGGACTTGGTTCGGCATTAGATGCCCGATTCCAAGCATTGGGTTGGGATATTCCGTATCAGGTGTTTTTAATGTTACCGTATGTGTTATGCTTGGCGGTGTTGGCGGGATTTGTCGGTCGTGCCGAGGCACCCCTTGCATTAGGGAAACCCTACGGTGAGTCAGGTGAGTAGGAAAAGGTTTTGTAAGTTCCAGATCGTTCCTGAGTGTCAGTAAATGTAGGTTGGGTAGAGCGGCGCGGAGCAAGAATCCGCCGGTTTGTATCGAAAATGCCGATTTTCAAGAGCCCCATACGTATAATAGATATAGCGAAACCCAACGAAACGATTGATGATTTCAGGAGTACTGACACACTTGAAAATCATCAAACCTGGAAGAGTTCAGTGATTCTCTTTTCAACCTGCCAACTGCCTGCGAATATCGGTATTGAAACTTCATTGGATAAATCGAACTCATGATAACTCCAAATTCCTTAGCGTCAGTCAAGACAGGAACATAGCGGTAAATACAACTTCAACGCCCACCCTTAATAACCAGACGCACACCGCTGCAAAGCATGCTTGTATTTTGTTAATTCCGGCGAAAGTGGAAATGGCTATTGTCAGGACGAAGATATGCCATATACTTAAGACATTTACATAACTTAGGAATAGCAGGAAATTTGTGTTTTCGATTGTGCCCACTAACATATGCAGTCCTGGAATAACTCTTGTATCGATAGTTGCCTCAATATCCTCAACCTTCCTAAAAATCGGGAGCATTCCCACATTAACGAGGAATATCAACGAACGAATCAGAGATGTATGCATAACCCCCGCATAGATATGTCTAAATTTCACTGCCTTATCTATCTTGAAAAGTCGCGCGACTAAAGTGAGTAGAACACTCAGGACAACACACCATAGAACTGCCCAAATGAGTGCCATCATCATAACAGGTACAACAGAGAGGGTTTCGTTAGGGGCAGAACTCTTGGCAGCGTTGGGCGTAAGGAGTTGTTGTGTAAACGGCGCGACTGCTCCGCCTATCCCAAGAGAAAGAAGACAAAAAACAACGAAAACAAGAACCCACTTTGGGTTAAATTTCAGACGCTCGAACGTTGCGCTTGGGTTCGTGATGAGCTCGCTTAGGTTTTGCCAACTTTCTTTCATCTTTTAGATCTGTATCGTTTTAGGAAAGCAAACGATTGGGACTCCAATAATTAAAACGTACTCCCAAGGCGAATGTGAAAGGCTCTGCCTGGATCCAATGCTCCCGATGCGGACACGAGTGGGAAGGCGTAGTCAATTCCGGCTGTGAGGGCTCCAAGGTCCAAATAGAGCCCTGCCCCGACAGAAGCGGGTAGGAGTGCGCCCGTATCAATATCGTCGAGTGAACCCCAAACGTTGCCTGTATCGAAAAAGAATGCGCCTCGGAGCATCCAATAGATTGGGAAGCGTAGTTCTGTGTTAAAGATGAATTGCACATCACCGCGATGCGTGCCTGTGCTATCTTCAGGACCGAGAGAACGTTCCGCATACCCTCGCACTGTTGTCCCGCCGCCTGCCCAAAACCGTTCAAAGGAAATCAGTTCTGCGCCACGGTTTGAGTGTAATCCTGTCGTAATACCGAATCGAGCGGCTGTTGCTAACACAAGCCCGCCGATGAGTTTTTGGTAATATCGGGTGTCCGTTGTCGTTTTGATGAAGCTGGTCTCGCCTTGCAAGAAGCCACCTGCGTATTCAAGTGTAAGCGCGTTCAGCATGCCACCGGTAGAATTTAGATAACGCACGCGGCTGTCATAAGTCCAGGAAAGACGAATGCTGCTCACGGTTGTGCTGAAAGGGTTCCGTCCGTAGGGGTTGGGTAACCCAACGCCTACAGCAGAAGGTTCTTGGATCGATGGAACGGGTTGGTTCAAGTCCCGGTAGCTATATCTTAGATCAAGGTGATGGGATTTAGATACATCTCTACTGAGGATAAAACTCCCTTGAAGTGCCCGGACGTTATCGTCTACTTCTAACTTCTTGGCTAATACATGTAGACTCCCGCGCGTCCGTCCAATCAACCAAGGTTCGGTGAGTGTTGCGTCAAAGAGATAACCAAATTCGTCTCGCCATCCGACTCTCGCTCGCGCCCGTCCTCGGATATTCCGCTTAAGGAGAAAATTGCTATCCGTTAGTGCCAACGTTCCGCGGAAACCCTCTGCGAAACTGTAACCACTGCTCACGCTATATGTCCGTGGCTTCTGTTTTTCAACCGTTATTAAAACATCGTTGACTTTCTTCAGATGCGGGTTAGGAGCAGTTGTAACCTCGGATGCTTGCGGTATCTCTGCGCTACCGGTAAACTGTGAGAAACGTTCATTTTGAACGCTACGGAAAAGTCCTAAGTTATAGAGATTTTGCAAGGCAGCACTTAACTTATCTGAAGTCCAAAGCGTTCCTTCGAGATGTGCGACTTCCCGTTCAAGCACGTGATGTTTCACGACATCCGTGCCCCCCACGAAATAGAATTTGCCGAACACGACCTGTTTACCCTCCGTATCGACAGTGAGACGAAGGACTCCGTGTTCATAAACCTCAAGATGTGTTGCTTCCTGTTTAAGTGTATAGCGTGGATTACCTTCAACGTCTTGGAGGCTCCAACGATTGCCAACATGGGTGGCTATGTAGACCCCTGTGAGCGTAAAATTATGTTTTTCAAAGGCTTCCCGGATTCTCAGAGAAAGTCTGCCATCAGCGAGGGATTCCGAGAAAGTGCCCGTTACTTTAAAAACTGGATTTTCCGGGTCTGCTGTGTACGTAGTGCTGACTCTTGCGTCAATGTATCCGAGCTCATAATAAGCTTTTAAGATTGCATCGCCGTAGACTTTCCGCGCAATCGAGGCATTCGGTTGCGGAAACGAGAGTTCGCTTTGCAAGCGTGCCAGAAGGGTGGTGGTGTCTATGGCTTTGTTGCCACTAATGTCGCATCGGTGAATCATCTCTTTATGTTCTTCAGTGATTGAGACCTCTATCGCAACTTCGCCGATGTTCCGGTTGTTCCGGTTCTGTTTATCGAGTCTTGGTCTGATAACTGCTTTCGGATAACCGGCTTTTCCATATAAAATTTCGAGTTTCTGTATATCTGTATTGAGTTCTTGTTCAGAAAAAAAGCGTCTCTGTTCTCGTTGCCATAACAGTCTGGTAATGTTCGTTTGCAAGTTTCGCAAAAACCCACCTATCGGTTTTATGGTCATCTCTCGGCGCAATTGCGCATCCGAAAATGCTCGATTCCCAGAAAAAGTGACGCTCTTAACGATATAACGCGTTCCGGGGTTAATCGTTAGTCGGACCCTGGATGCGTCCAGTGTCTCTTCATAGACAGTGGTGTCATGGTAACCTTCGGCTCTGAAATAGGATTTTATCCTGCGTTCCCATATAGAAGCAGAGGCGGTGTTTATGAGCGGGATTATATTTTCTCTGAACGTGTCTTGGAGCGATAGCGGGAGTTCGCCGACATTAGAAACGAAATTGAACTGAACCTGCTTGCCTTCGTTGATATGAAATTGCAATACGCCGGTTTCAGGCAAAAAGGTCGGCACGATAGTGGTGGTCGGATAGTTGTCGTTATGGTAAAGCGCTAACATGGCTGCGATGTCGGTGTCCACGTCGGATTTATTATAAACCGGAGAGAGGCGGCTGAAGTTACAGGCGGCTATAAGTTGGTTCCTTGACATTGCAGCGTTGCCCTGAATTTCCAATCTTTTGATGATTGAAGCCGCACCTACGGTTATCTGGTAGGTCAACGTGCCATCTTCGGTAAGTGCCTCGGCGACTGTAACTTTAGCGTCGAAATACCCGTGCGCTTGACATACATCTTTGATTCGATCTATATCGGCGTTGACCACTGTTGGCACATACTTTCCACCAGGCTTTGACCGTATGGCGTTTTTGATAGTGCTTTTGAAGTCGTTTTCAGGGATGCCGGATAGCACAATTTGCTCAATGCGAACGAAAGGTGTCAATTGGTAAGTTAAAACAACACCGTCAGGTGTGTCCTGTGAGTATACCTGAATCTGGGAATACTGCCGTGTTGCGTAGAGTGCTTTAATGCTCTGTCGGATGACGTGCCGAGAGAGGCGTAGGTCGCCAGCATAAACGACGGTCTGGTTTCTGAGTATATTGAGTTGTTCTGTGGTTTCGTCCATCGGAGTTGTACCAACGTAGTACTCTATCTTTGCAATCCGTTTCTGAGTGGATACCTCACGTGACGGAGCGACGGTTTCACCTGCCTCCGTTGTATCGCTGGATATTTCCACTGATTCCTGCGCTTCCACAAATTGCAAAAGAGTACAGCAGAATATCAGCATGAGACAGCTCCATACTATCCATGTGTCGTTTGTTTGCAATCTATACATTGGCTTATTAGGTGTCGGCTGTTGATCATCCGTTAAGATTTCGTGTCCATTACAGGAAACTCGACGGCTACACTATACCTCTTTAACTGAAAACTGAAGACTGAGGGCTGATAACTATTAGAATCGCCCTTTTAATTCGATGTCAACACCGTGTTCCCTTTTTTCGTTCGTTTCGATTTTAATGGATACATTTTTTCCAAGAGGGTACTCCGCACTAATAGATCGTGTGTCTTCATCAAGCGGACGATGCACGGTAAACGTAAATTCACCGAGTGCGCCTGAGAACGCGGCATTGTATAAGAGAAAATTTATAATATCTCCTTGTGTGAGGACTTCCGTTGTCGTTTCAGTGGGTGCGCTCAGGACGAAGTTCGGGTTGTTTAGCGTACCTGTCAGGGATGCATAAACCTGAAGGTCCACCGTGCTCTCATCTCTCGGCAGCATCCCGCGAATACGATTGGGGGTGCGGAGAAAGATATTGAGTTCTGGATTAAAGTCAACGGTACTCTGATTCCTAATTGTAGAACCTTGGATAAATTCAAATATCTGCGCAAAAGTCCCGATTCGCCCGTTAAGCACCGAGACGTTCCCGCTAAAAACGGGTTGATTAAGTGGACCGACGAGTTTGCCTAAGCAGGAGATTTCAATATCTGTGGGTCCCGTAATGGATGAGAGTACCCGAAAGTTATCAGGGATGTTGATATCCACTGCATCCATCTGTAAATCACGTAGAATTGGATAGTCCAAGGCGACTTCCATTTCATTAACCGAAACCCCTGTGAGCCAATCCCGAACGATTTCCCAATTTTGCTGATAGTAACCTCCACTGATATGGATATCCCCTGTTAGATAGGGCTGGAGAAGATCCCCGTGGAGACGAAGTGCGGTCGAAGCGAGTTCAATCCGAAACTGTCCGGGTTGCTCAAAAACAGTCGATGTAAGGCCGGTGGACACATTCAGCGTCGGTGGTTGCTCCCATATCCGTCTATCTGGTGGTGCTATAATGCCGCCTCCAATAACAAATCTTCCGTCGTTTAGGATGCCGTCTAGCTGCTGAATACTCGCGCCTGTTTCTGATAACTCAATTTTGCCTTCCACCTCTCCGACACGAATACCTGCCTCTGGGAGTTCAAACCCAATATTATTAAAAATAATATTACCATTGGCTTTTGGAGTTTCTATCGTCCCATTGAGTTTAACGTGAATCTCACTGGTACCCGTTGCCGCGCTAAGTCCCGGTACTACGGAAGGTAGCATGTCAAGGTCCTTTACTTTAATATCCAAGATTCCGCGCATTGATGTCTGCTGAAGTTCCTTCCAAACTTTTTCTGGAGACTGTTGGAGTGCCGTAAGAAACGGAATTACTTCAAGTTGGTAAGGCATCATCCATGAGAAAGTCAACTGATTTTCACCAAATTTAACTTCAACATACCGTTTTTCTGTAATTTCCCATTTCCCGTTCTGATATCGGATCCGCCATCGCAGGTCAATTGGGACATCATGTAAATAAAGTTCAGCGGGTTCGTTTTCGTGCCGCCGCAAGGTTATCTTTGGATTTTCACTGGTGCCGCTCATCTGTAGACTTCCCGACAGGGCACCTGTAACCCGATACGGTGCGGGCAGCGTCTCGGTTATCACTGAAACGTCGAAATTCTTGAAGCGCAAGGCACCGTCGAATTCGCCGTTTACTGACCATTTGCTGCCCTCATCAATGCTGAGTGTGGTTTTAGCGGGCAGCGTCTGTTCGTCCCCGAGTAAACCCTCAGGTTTTCTATCTTCATCGGTAAAGGTCTGCTTGACAGAAAATTCGTCTCGGTTTTCAAGCGTGAACGCCCTGTTTAAAGCCAAAGTCCCGGCATTAAGGACTATCGGCGTTGGTCGCGGATCTTGGAAGTCGTAATACCGGTTGAGTGCCTTGAAAGCGATGCGGATACTGTCAATTGATAAGTACGCACTTGAAACAGCGATGAGGTCGGTGAATGATGGTGTCTTGCGGATTTGCGGGAATGGCATATTTTCTTCGTTTGCTAAGAAGTCCTCAAACGGCACTATTAATGTCCTGATGGATGCTGTTAAATGCCCTTCTACTTCTTCTAATATCTTCGGTGGTAAAGTATGACGCACAGTTGAACCGAGCGGGAAGCGTTCTAACCTCAACCTTTGTAATATCAATTGTTTCGGCGTTAAACCGTCCAATGTCACTTGCCCGTGCTCAAGTCTACAATATCCATCTCCTATATCAAAACGGAGTTCAGTGACATCAATCATGTCTTCACGCACGCTGAGTTGCATCTGCATATTCTGAAGCGGTTCGTGAAAATTATTGAGGCGGAGTTGCAATGCCTCAAGGAAAACGTTTCCGACGGCGTGTGGCGCGAGACTTGTGCCTTGTATTGCCAAGTCTATATCCACCGTGCCGTCCACGTCTGAAAAGAGGGTATCCATCCCTGGAAAAGCGTCGAGAGAGAGTTCGCTACCCCGGAGATGTACATTAATTGGTGCCTCGAGGAACCGATCAGATATATCCATCGCCTTGAATGTCAGATTAAACGGAATAACGCCTGAGAGGGTTAACTTATTAGCATCATCATTTAGGGCGATCTCAGTGAGTGTTATCCGTTTATCGGTGTACTGGATATTTCCCGTCCACTCTTTTTTATTCAGGGTACCGCTCCATTCCGCTGTGATATTGGGAGCATCAAGTGTGCCTCCGATATGAACGTTCATCAGTGCTGTCATTGTGGGAGAGGTAAGTTCTAAAGGGATGTGCACAGCGAGGGTCTCTTTCTTTCCATTAACATTAACAGGTGGAGATCCGGGTTCAGATCGGAATATGAGCGGGGCACTGTTAATGAGATGGAAATCGTATCCGTCGAGAGCTAGTGCGTTTATTTCGCCAATTACCGTAATCTGCTGTGGATCTAAACCTGTACCGCTAATCTTAACGTTCCCGGAAGCGGTACCATAATCCCCAACTTCTATTGCTGATGCTGATACGTCAATTTCAAAGTAGTTATCAGAGGAACGGGTTGTCGGTTCTCGGTTGTCAGTTATCGGTAAAGAGGTTTCTGATGAACCTACGTTCTCTTGCTGACGGTTGATTGCTGACGGCTGATTGCTATTTCGGCGTGAGAAAACGGCTTTTCCTTGGGCGTGGTAGGTGCCATCTCCCATCTGTCCATTTGCTTCCGCTGTTTTAACACGTACGAATTCTGAATCAAAGTTAATATCTATACGCAGTCTCTCCAGTGTGATAGATGGGATATAAGAAGCAATACGGATCGGACGCTGTGGGGCTGTTTCAGCATATAGCAGTGCGAGTGGCTCAGCGAACGTACCGCCAATTTCTATGGAAGCCTCTAAAATCCCAGTTATTCGGGTACCGGAGCCAAAGTTCTCAAGAGCAGCTATCGGCAAGGTGGCGAGATCTAAGGTAATTGTATCGACGCGGAGGTGTAACTCTGAATTGTTAATCTCTTCGGGTTGAATATCAATGTACCCTTCTAAGTTCAGGTCGGTACCGAGAAGTTTGAAAGCGCACCCCTCAAAACGCAGCGTCTCCTCCTGATATGTGATTGTACTACTTGCATCGGTGATGTCTATATCACCGACTTCTGTTTTTAATGTTAGCGTCGGGATTGCCCACTCTAATTGCGCAATCGGTTGGGTTGGGGTTCCGGTCATTTTCAAATTGTAATGGGCTGTCCCGGTTTGTAACACATCCGGGGGAAGCTGCAACGCGTTTTCAAAAGGAGACAACAAGAATACATCAGACACAACGTGCAAATTCATCGCTTCACTTTTAGTCTCGAAAGTCCCTGTCAGTCCAAGAAAGGTGGATTCATCTTTGAATGTTCTAAGGGAAAGCGCATCGATTGTCCATTTGTCATCTTTGAGATGTAAACGAATCGGTTCGGCATTTGTGAACGCAAATCCGTGTGTTGCCGCGGTTTCGTAGTAGAGTTCGGAGGTAGTAACAAGAATATCCACATCATACGGATTTTTTAACGCTTGGACTGCGGTGTTTATTTGCTCTGCTGCTGGGTCGAGATCTGCTATCGTTCCACTTATAGTTGCACTGCCACCCGCTGTCCCCGTAACCATTTCAAGCATAGGATGTACGATAGGCAGAATCGGTGTAATATCAAAGTTTTCGCTTTCCGCTGTGAACTCGTAGGGATTTTTCGCTGCCATGCTGACGTAACCGCGAATCTGACTCGTTCCTTCAAACCCGTGTCCCTGAAAATCAAAATAGTCATCAGTTATCAGTTTTCGGTTCTCAGTTAGAGCGGGATCTAACGTAACCGCTCCGTCTTTTAACTGACCACTGTTAGTTGACGACTGATAGCCACTCTCTACAAGTTTGCCAAGTAGGTGGACATCACCGAGCGGATGTTTCGTGCCGCGTTCGTTATGCAAGAAGGTAAAGTCTGAAAAATCGAGTTCAACCCGAATATCGGCACTTTCAGGCTTTTTGTGTATTCCAATGACTCGGACATCAAATGCTCCTTCAAACGGAAAATCAGAGATGTTTGCTGCTTTGGCAATTTCTTCTAACCGGACAGGTGCGTCATTTTCGAGGCGTAGGTCATAGTCGCCGTTAGGGGAGACTGCGATATTGAGGGTAATCTGCTGCCCGCGCGTGGTTATCTTGAAATCACGGATTGTGAAGTTGTAATCCTCAATTTCCAAAGGGAGTGTCAAGGGATCGAGATGGATACCCCATGCCACGCCTTCGGTAACGCTAAAATTGGCACTGCCATCCAGATTGTTGAGCGTTCCATCTAATTTGAGTTCACCTCTGATTTCACCCTCCACCGGATATTCGGCACCTAACAGTAATTTCGGATAATGTTGAACGTAAACGGGATCGGCGCTGACGCTGAAATCCGCGGGCAATTCGCCTTTAACCTCCACGGTTCCAGTGATTTTGGCCCTGCTATAGACATGGCTCTCCGCTGGAGAGCTTAAAAGGAATTCCTTTGTGGGAGAGGTTTGTAACCCCGATGAGGCTTCTATGGTATTTTTCGTCATCAAGCCGTTTTCGATGAATATCCGTCCCTCTTGGTAGCGAAAATCCCCCGACAAAACACCGAGTGGAATGTCATTGAAGGTGGCATTTGGGATCTCTATGAACCCTTTCAGGATGCCATCCGACAACTCCGCAGAGAATTCCGCTGTCCCTCCAAGATCCTCGCTGTTGGCGATTTCCATCAGGTCGTCGAAATTGATACCCGATGCCTGAATGTCCAGCGTGTCTTTCTGTGCTAAAGGGAAGGGACCTGTAATGTTAATTTCAGTTTCATCTAAATTTCCGTTGATTTTTAGTTCACCCGCTGCTATTACCCAATTGAGCGTTGAGTCGTCAAGTTCCACTTCGTCAAGGGTTGTCTGTGTTAGCACTATTTTGCTATCGAGTTTGAGACTTGCGGTGTCCCTGCTGTTTCCGTTGAATACGCCATTACTTGCGAGGACACCTGTACTGTCTGATAGGTTTTCTGGCAGTTGCGCGAACATTGATAAGAAGGGTATCAGTTGCACTTCTGTAGTCTGCCATTTTCCACGGTAGTCGATAGGCTGGGTTGGCAGCTGCTGAAGCTGGGTTAGCAGATCCCCTTCCAATGCTTTTTCTAATGTTATATCTACTTCGCCGATCAAGGTACCATCCGCAACTTTGGCACTGAATGTTTTTAATGTGAATGTTGGGGTAGGTTCGGAATTGAAGTCGGCATCAACCTGTAGTGCTGTCAACGCTATTTCGGGGATATCTTTTTCTGCTGGAGAATGGCTTTCGGCTATTTTCAACCTTGGCGTTTCTACAGAGAGTGTTCCTGCTAAAGCGGAATCCGTGCCGTCTGCTGTCAGCGTTGCGTTCACAACGCCTTCAAGTTCTATGTCTTCATCGAAAAACGGTGCTATATCTGCGACATCTAACAGCAAATTAAGTGTGCTATTCCAAGAAACAGGGGTTTCCGCGTAGTTAAGCGCACCTGTAAGGGTCAAATGCGAGTTGCCGAAATCCAGTTGGAGTTTTTCTAAATTGCTGCGGTTGGCTGAGATCTGAAAATCGGCATTAAACGTATCAATCGTCCTTTCTGTCCCGTTGATTTTGTAACTACCGTCTTTAATATTAAATGTTCCGTGATGCCGCCATGCGTTAAGGGGTCCCTTTACATCAATAGAAACGCCTTCAATTTTTATGTCAAGATTCCGCTGTGTATCGGTGTAGTTGAGTGTTCCCTCTTTGAATTCAATCAACTCAACGGCGAAATCGAACTGCGGGTTCTCTGATGCCGTATTTTCTTCGCGAGACGGGTTCTCTCGGAAAAGATTGGATAGATTGAGACTCCCATCAGGGTTGCGTTTCGCGTAAAATTCGGGGGTGTCCACCTTAAGTGCCTTCACCTCAAATTTGCGCATTAGCAATCCGAATAGATTATATTTGAAAACAACCTGTCCTGTGGAAAATACCGGTTCTCCTTCTTCGGAAATCTCTACGCTTTTAACATTGACGCTTCCTAAGATATTTCCCTCTATTTTGCCGATGTCCACCTTGTACTGTATTCGATTTTGTAATTCAGTCTCAAGCCGTACCTCTACCCAATTCAGAAAAGTCCTTGAGCGGACGAAGAAAAAAGTTCCGAATAACCCAACAATGAGAAATATTCCAACGAAAATAGATATGATTTTGAGTTTTTTTTGCATTTTCGTTTCCTACACTTCCATCAGGCTTCAGTTTCCAAAGGATTCATGCGCTTTTTCTACAATCTCTGCGGTTGTTTGCAGAGATTGTGGAGAATGTATGGGCGTATCCGTTTGAGTATCCATATCAACCGTGAGCCAAAGCAGGTACTCAATATTTCCGATGTCTTTATGGATCGGCGAATACGTCAGTCCGCTCACTGTGGCTCCGAGTTTTTCTGTGACGAAAGCACTGAGGTTATCTATCGTCTGGATATGTACCTGTTTGTCGGAGACGATCCCACCCTTTTTAACATGTGCTTTTCCGGCTTCAAATTGCGGTTTGAGTAGGGCAATGATGTCAAAATGGTTATCAGTTATCGGTTGTCGGTTATCGGTTAAAGAGGAATCTGATCTATCCAAATCTTCTCTTAACTGACGACTGTTAACTGTTAACTGACAACTACTCAACAGTTTGATAACGCTCGGCAGTACTGTTCTCAAAGAGATAAAGGAGACATCGATCACAGCGATGGAAGCGAAATTTTCTCTGTTGTTCAACACTGTTGTTTTTAGGCGGGCAGGTGTCAGGTGTCGGATGTTCGTTTTCTCGATCGGTTG
Organism: uncultured bacterium; assembly: GCA_964523645.1. Taxonomy (GTDB): domain Bacteria; phylum Poribacteria; class WGA-4E; order WGA-4E; family WGA-3G; genus WGA-3G. The sequence goes on from CAZGAW010000043.1 coordinate 25,177, forward strand.
CACTTGTGGATGTGTGCGAAGTTTCCACGCCAGTTGTCCGTAGCCGACATCGATGGCGTAGACAAATTTCGCACCGTGCTGGAGTAGGCAATCGGTGAATCCACCTGTGGACGCGCCGACATCAAGCGCAACACGGTTTTGAACGTTTATATCAAAGGTGTGCAACGCCTTTTCTAATTTGAATCCGCCTCGACTCACATATTTTTCTTGCTGCTGCACGATCACTTCAGCATCGGCGGGAATGTGTTGTCCCGGTTTAATTCTGGTGTTTCCGTTAATGGTCACTGCACCTGCCAGAATGAGCCGTTTCGCCTGTTCTCGACTCTCCACCAAGTCGTGTTCTACCAGAAAGGTATCTATCCGTTTTTTGGTTTTCGGCTTTCGATTATGCGTGGATTGGGGCGTAGTTATTGACGTTTTGTCCACCGCCATGACCTCTTGTTGATTGCTGACAACTGATAACTATTGTAGCATTTTCTGTGCTGTGCGGACAACCGCCTCGGCATCGCACTGACATAAGGCATAGAGATGCTGGACATCACCGTGTTCAATGAACTCATCTGGGATACCGAGGTTTGTGACTTGCACATCTTTGATACCTGCTGCAGCGATTGCCTCCAAAACCGCGCTACCGAACCCGCCCATTATCACGCCGTCTTCAATTGTAATTACTTTACCGATCTGTTCGGCAAGCGGTAGAATCGTGGCAGTGTCTAACGGTTTTACAAACCTCGCGTTGACGACCGTCGCTGAAATTCCGGAATCGGCTAACGTTTGTGCGGCTTCGAGTGCTGGATAAACACGGTTGCCGATAGCGAGCACAAGCACGTCTTCACCCTCTCTAACGATTTCGCTTTTTCCAATCGGGAGTACCTGCGGTTCCGATGCCATTTTTACACCGATACCGGTGCCGCGCGGGTAGCGGAACGCGATCGGCCCCTCTTGATAGGTCACTGCCGTTTTCACCATAGATTGCAATTCGTTCTCATCTTTGGGTGCCATGACGACCATGTTCGGAATGGAACGGAGGTACGCCAGATCGAAAACGCCGTGATGCGTTGGTCCGTCTGCCCCCACAAGTCCACCTCTATCCAATGCGAAAATAACGGGGAGGTTTTGAATACACACATCGTGTAGCACTTGGTCGTAACTTCGTTGGAGGAAAGTAGAATAGATTGCAGCAACGGGACGCATGCCTTGGGCAGCAAGACCGCCGGCGAACGTAACGGCACACTGTTCTGCCAAGCCGATGTCAAAGCACCGATTCGGGAATGCGCTGGCGAATTTATCAAGCCCTGTTCCACCGAGCATCGCAGCCGTCACACCGACGATCCGTGCGTCGCGTTTTGCTGATTCAATCAACGTTCGGCTGAAAACTTCCGTATAGGTAGGTACTTCTGGCTTCGGTTTACTGGTCTTGCCTGTTTCTAAATTAAAAGGTCCGCTGACACTATAGAATCCAATAGGGTCTTCTTCCGCCGGTGTATAGCCGCGCCCTTTTTCGGTTACGACGTGCAGTAGAATCGGGCCTGTGAGGCTGCGAATGCCCGTCAGAACAGGTATCAACGCCTCCAAGTCGTTCCCATCAAGGGGACCGAAGTAACGGAATCCGAATTCCTCAAACAGCGTACCGGGTTTCAATGAAGCCTCAATTTTTCTGGCGATCTGCTTGGCATCCTCTGAAATCATGTTCATCAGCCCCTTCGCACCTGAGCGGAGGAAGTTGTACTGTGGTGAACTCGTGAGTTTATGAAAGTGTTTTGAGAATGCGCCGACAGTCGCTGAGATAGACATGTTGTTGTCGTTGAGGATAACGAGCATATCATTTCTAAAATCGCCAGCGGCGTTTAGTGCTTCAAACGCCATCCCGCCAGTTAAGCCGCCGTCTCCAATGACAGCGACAACTTTGTAGTGCGAATTGGTGAGGTCTCTGGCAGTCGCGATACCTAATGCCGCAGCAATAGAAGTGCTGGAGTGTCCTGCCCCAAAGACATCGTATTCGCTTTCAGCTCTGCTGAGGAACCCGCTGATACCGTCGCTTTGTCGGAGGGTTGGAAACGATTCTCTCCTTCCAGTGAGGAGCTTATGCGGATACGCTTGGTGTCCGATGTCCCAGACGATTTTGTCGCGCGGGGTATCGTACACTTTGTGCAGTGCTATTGCGAGTTCAACGGTTCCGAAATTCGGGGCAAAATGTCCTGGATGCTCAGAGAGTACCGCCAATAGATAGGCGCGCATTTCTTCAGCAAGGGTTTTGAGTTCATCAAGTTCAAGTTTTTTCAAGTCTTCGGGGGTATTAATTTTTTCAAAAAACATATTTTTAATAGTTGTCAGTTTTAATAGTTGTCAGTCGTCAGTTGTCAGTTAAAGAGGATTTCTGTAGCGGGTACAGAAATCCGCACTGCCACAGGGTGATTCTTAACTGACAACTGATAACCGATGATTGATAACTATTCCTCTGGCGACTATCTCCCTGATATTGGTTTTCAGTTTTAGGGTTATCGGCTGCCAGTTATCGGTGAGAAGCGGACTCCGATAGTCCTAACACCTCTTATAACCGACGACTGACAACTGACAACTGAGGACTATATTAAGTGTTATCTGTTTCAAGGACGTTTTCTACACGTTGTTCGGCGGTTTCAAGCATCTGCCTGCACGCTGATACTAAACCGATGCCTTCTTCAAAAAGTTTGAGGGAGTCCTCAAGCGGTAGTTCGTTGCCTTCTTCAAGTTGTTCAACAATCTGTGTTAGTTTTGTGAGTTTTTCCTCAAATGTCATATTTGTCTCCGTTGGAAAATGGTATAAACAGTGCGAATCTTGAATCATGTCAATTTATGGTAAAATCTAAAAATATAGAGAGAGTTGTTCGGTGGACAGAGGCTCCGTTTCCGCTGTTGAGGTTTCTAACCTTGCCTTTTTTTGTTAATCTAATCACTTTCGCTATCATTGAGTCGGTGTTCAGACAGGCATTCTTCAACGCGACATGCCAAATGTCCGTCTGAAAGCTGAATCTCAATTCTATCGCCTACCGACACTTGATCCGCTGAGGTGAGTACCGCGCCATCTGTTTTTCGACTGATGCTATACCCGCGTTCCAACGTGGCTAACGGACTTAGCGCGTTTAAACGTTGCGCGAGTGTGTGGAGTTTACGTCTGTTATCGTTAAGTCGGCGTTCTACAGCTGTCCGGCACGCAGCGTCCAAGTTATCCAGTGTTTGATGAAGTTGATAGATTGCATCCTTACGCCGGGTCGGTGCGAGCCGCGTCTCAATATCTTGGACTCGTGTTTTGTGTCCTTCCAATCGTTGGTTTATTATTCTTCGGAGCCACGCGTCACATCCTTCTAATTGTGCGAAAAGTTCATTCTGATCTGGAACGATGTGCTCAATTGCTGCTGAAGGTGTCGGAACCCGGTGATCTGCCACCATATCGGTGATAGTGTAATCTGTTTCATGCCCGACTGCCGATACAACTGGGATTACGGAAGCGAAAATCGCGCGTGCGACGATCTCTTCGTTAAACGACCAGAGATCCTCAATCGAACCGCCTCCGCGACCGACGATTAGCACATCTATGTCATCTCGTTGATTCATTGCCCGGATTGCCTGAACAACCTCCTCTGCTGCACCATCACCTTGAACGCGGCTCGGATGAAGCAACACTTTCGCTAATGGGTACCGCTTTCGGAGTTGTTGGCAGATGTCTTGAAAGGCTGCACCTGTTGGGGACGTGACGACACCGATTTTCTTCGGAAATTTTGGCAACGGTTTTTTATAACCGGCGTTGAACAAGCCTTCATCTGCGAGTTGCTGTTTCAATTCTTCAAAGGCTTTTTGCAAGGCACCAATTCCGAGCGGTTCCACGTTATTGACTGTTATCTGATATTCACCACGGGCAGCATAGATGCCAATCTTTCCTTGAACCAGTACCTCTTCACCATTACGTAGTGAAAACCGGGCGCGTACCGCACTGCTCCGAAAAAGCGCACACCGGATTTGGCTATTCTCATCCTTGAGTGTGAAATAGATATGTCCAGCAGCGGATTTACTGTAATTAGAAATCTGTCCCTGTACCCACACATTCAGCAGCTGCGGCTGTTTTTCTATGAGTCTTTTCAGCTGATCCGTTATTTCACTGACGCTGTGGACAGTCTTTGTTGCTATCTGTATTTCTAATTGCATAATAGTTTTCAGTTGTCAGTACGAAAATCTGCTGCGCAGATTTCCTTTCAATTGTCAGTTATAGTAAAGCCCACAATTATTTGGACACCAACAGAATGGCGAGGTGTTTTTGCTTGGGTGTTTCCCCAGAAACCTCGCCAGCGGTGGAGAGGCGTTTGTGTTTTATAAAGTGTTCACTTATTTTTAGGCTTTACTATAAGAGGGTAGCGTTTAACAAAAGCCTCTCGTAAGGCATATTTGTTATCAGTTTACAGCTTTCAGTCAAGAGCGCATCGTTTAACAAAGGTTTCCTCTTATAACTGACAACCGACAACTAATAACTGATGACTAATCAATACTGATGCTGGAACGGCGTAATGCTCACCGCCAATCCTGTTTTTTCGTCAAGTTCTATCTCGGCACCGCAGAGTTTAACGTTCCCTTTCGCGACGGCGAAACGGGTGGGCATCATCGTCAAAAACCGTTCAAGCACATGGTCGATTCTTGTGCCGATTACCGAGTCGTAAGGTCCGGTCATACCGACATCTGTAATATAAGCCGTGCCTTGCGGGAGAATGCGCGCGTCCGCTGTCTGAACGTGTGTATGTGTCCCAATCACCGCGCCTATCCTGCCGTCTGCGTGCCACCCCATCGCTATTTTCTCAGAGGTTGCTTCCGCATGAAAGTCGAGGAGGATATAGGGTGTTACTGCTTTCACTTCGGGTAAAATCGAGTTGAGGGCATGAAATGGATTCGTGTAAGGACTCATGAAAATCTGTCCGGCGAGATTGATAACGCCGAGTTGTGTTTGTCCGTCATTAGAAGCAACAATCGTTACACCGCGCCCAGCGACATCGGTCGGATAGTTCGCGGGTCGTATGAGCTGCGGGGTTGTATCTATGAAACCGAAGATATCTCTGTTATCCCAAACGTGGTTTCCAGTGGTAATCGCGGAGACCCCTGACGCTAAAAGTTGGTCAACGATGTCAAACGTTATTCCCTTGCCACCCGCTGCGTTCTCCCCGTTTACAACGATGAAGTCGTATTTATGCTGATATTCCTCCAGAAATTGCGTTGTTGCTGTTCTGCCCGGATTTCCAACTATATCCCCGATAAACAGTATTTTCATATTTTTAATGTTCCTTGCGGTTCGGTCAGGTCGGTTTCAAGTTTGACGTTCCTTTCCGTATATCCGCCCTCCATTTCATTACGGGCTATGCACTCTTTCAACAAAACTGTAGCCTGCAACATCGGCGCAGGCGGATTTGAGGAACGCACTTCAAAGTTCAAACGCACGTCGTTACGCCGCAAGGTATAATTAAAATCCTTCTAACTCTGCAAGTGTAAAAACGGATGCGAATGAACATCCAAGTGCATTAATTTTTTCCCGTCCGCCTGCCTGTCGATCGATGGCGGCGACAACGTGTTCCACCCTATATCCTTCAGCACGAATCTGTTCAATGGACGTGCAAACTTGTCCTGCTGTCGTAATTACATCTTCTATGACAACGAGCGTGCTGCCCGCTTTCGGACCCCCTTCTATGAGATTGCAAGTGCCGTACGTTTTTGCTTCCTTCCGGACGTAGAAACAGGGAAGTTCCGTTTGTAGCGAGAGTGCTGTCGCGAGGGGAATACCCCCTAATTCTAAACCTGCTAAGCCGTCGCAGTCGGGTGGTAGTCGTTTCGCCATCTCTTCAGCGATTGCGGTGAGCAGCGTCGGGTTACTCTCGAACCGATATTTGTCCCAATAGAAGTTGCTGATACTCCCAGAGCGGAGTTTGAATTCACCTGTGAGATATGAGACTGCACGCATCTGTTTTGCGAGTTCTGTTTTTGTCATATTTTATAGCCTTCAGCCTTCAGCCTTTAGCGGCCAGCCAGAGGGTTCTATAGCGGGAAGTATCAGGCGATTGCCCAGATTTTCTCTACTGAAATTTCTCACTGTGAAGCATACTCTAAAGTCGATAACCCCTCTTTACTGATGGCTGATGGCTGATGGCTGACACCCCTTAAAATACCTCAATATGGGGGCCTTCTCCCGTTATCACTTCGCCGATAACGGCTGCCTCTGGGCAATCCGCGGCACGGAGTTCCGCTACCGCTGCATCGGCGTTTTCAGCCGGGAGTGAAAATAGCAGACCGCCAGACGTTTCCGCTTCCATCAGAATATGCTGCACTGCATCGCTATCGGTGTGGAAGGTAACCTTGTCTGCGAGGAACGTCATATTCGCAAGGTAGGCTTGCGTGTAGGTGTCCTGGGCGACAAGCGCAGGGGCATCGGTAAAGTATGGCACAGCGCTGCTGTCAATCTTTAGACGGACATCGTTACCCGCTGCCATTTCTGAGGCATGCCCTAAGAGTCCGTACCCCGTGACATCTGTACAGGCACTGGCACCGTACTTCAGCATTACTGCTGAGGCGGAGGCATTGAGTCGTGTCATGGATTCAACGAGTTGGGGTAGAACGGCATCGCTGATTTTATCGAATTTCAGTCCTGTGGTGAGGATACCGATACCGAGGTTTTTGGAGAGAATCAGGACTTCACCCGGACGTGCGCCGTAGTTCTTGACGAATTTTTCTGGATGCACGATACCCGTTACGGAGAGTCCATACATCAGTTCTGGGGCATCTACCGTATGTCCACCGACAAGTGCTGCACCCGCCTCAATCGCCTTTTCAGTACCGCCTTGGATAATGTCTCCGAGGATGGATAGATCCAAATCGGCTTTCGGCCAGCAGGTGATGTTCAGTGCCGTTTTCGGAACACCGCCCATACTGTAGACATCGCTCAACGAGTTCGTCGCTGCGATTGCACCGAATGTGTACGGGTCGTCCACGATAGGTGTGAAGTAGTCCACCGTGTTAACGAGTGCTATTTCGTCAGAGATACGATAGATGCCAGCATCATCGGAGGTTTCAGTACCGACAAGCAGGTTCGGATCCGTGGATTTCGGGATTTTCCCTAAAATGTGTGCAAGCTCACCCGGAGCAAGTTTTGATGCTCACCCGGCACATTTCACAGTGGCGGTGAGTCGGATTTTTTCTTCTAGCATAATAAAATAGGTGCCTCTTTAATCGTTATCGGAGGAATGGTTTTCGGTTCGTTCCGCTTCGCTCCACTTTCGGTTATCAGTTTTCGGTTACAAGAGAGGTTTGTTAAACATGAGGAAACACCCAAGCAAAACACCTCTTAACTCTCACTGCGAGGCAAACTGAAAGGATTTTCGCAGAAAATCCGAACCGATAACTGACAACTATTATTGCAAATCCTCCAAAACGGATTTCACGTACGCCACACTCCGACCGTCTTGGTGGAACTGGTCGCCGTCGCGAATACCTTCGATTGCCAAGTAGCCATCAAAGCCGGCATCAAGTGCCGCGGCGATTGCGAAGCGATAGTCGATTTCACCGTCGGGCAGTGGCACTTGGACGTAGATCGCCGTTTCCAGATCGGGGATATGCACGCGATACAAGCTTTTGCAGTGCCAATAGTTGATATGGGGTGCGACTGCGGTGATTGCGGCTTCACATGTCTCTTCTGGAATGTCGTAAGTCCAATAGACGTTACCTAAATCTGGATTTATCCCAACGTTCGGTGCATCAATGAGTTCTAACAGTCGCAGCGTCGCCGTGCTGTTGTCGGCTATTGAATTTTGATGGATTTCTATGGAGATTTCGACCCCGAGATCTGCGGCGATACCAGCGACATCGCTCACGGCACTGGCAGTCCGTACGTAGTCTTCATCATTCGCTTGACGGCTGGATCCCTGTGAGACGGATTCGCCACGATACGTGCCTTTTCCACCCGGATCACTCGGAGGTGTCGTAACTGTGGAATTAACAATACCGGCTCCCATCTTTGCAGCGAAGTGAGCGGCATCAATCATGCGTTGTTTGTTTGCCGCAGCGACTTCTGGGTCTGCGGGTGCGCCACCGCCACCACGAATTGCAATACACGGTATGCCAGCGTCTTCAAGTTCGGATCGGAGTGTTGCAGCTTCAGCGTCAGGCAGGTTCATCGCGGGGAGTTCGATTCCATCGAACCCAATCTTTTTAGAGTGTTCCAAAAACCGGTGTCTGTCTGCTGCGTCGGTGGGTAACCCACTGCCGTTGTAAGGGTATGATGCACATCGTCTAAAAGCGTAAGCAATCTTCATTAGCTGTCTCCTTGTGTTCCCCTGTCGAGGTTTGTAGCCTCGCCGTTTCGCAGGTGGGGATTAAATTGTTTACAAACCGCCATCGAATAGATACGCTACAGCCTGCTGAAACTGTCGAAAAAGTTGAGGGTTCACGACCTCTATTGCTGCGGGAGTCTTCCGAGTGTCGTTGCCATCGGCGTGGATGTTCACACCGTTGTCATGCTTAGATAGTTTATCACGTTCCGTGCATTTTTGTAAAGTTGCATCTCGGTTGGCAATTGCATCGAGGATGCTGCGGTAGTACCACGCCTGATCCTCGACACCACCGTGGAACCGATCCCATACCGTGTCCCCGATAATATCGTATTCTGAGATAATCGTGCGGAGGTTGTGAAGTTTGTCGGCACAGGTTACGATGCAGACCTCAGGGCTTGCGGTTCGTAACGCTTCGATCCGTTCCGTCTTGCGTGCTCGCCATCGCAACGCCTTGTTTTCTGAACAGCCTTCGACAATATCTGCGATGTTGTCACCAAAACGTTCCCGAATAAATTCCAGGGTCAGATCGGTGTCTTCAACGGTATCGTGCAGGATACCCGCAACAATCACGGCTTCGGGGCATCCTGCGTCCATTAAAATGAGTCCGACGGCGTAAGGGTGTGTGATATAGGGCGTGCTGGTGCCTTTTCGGTATTGCCCGTGATGGGCTTCAGCGGCGACTTCTATCGCTTCTTCAATCTGGTTTTTACCTGTCCCGTTTTGTATAAACATATAGGTACTACTGGCTATCAGTCTTCATACTCATACCCGTCTGGTGCGAACCGTCTGGTGCGAACATTAAAAGGATGCCTATTCCTATGGATGTCCCTGCGATACAACCTGCTGCGCTCAATACGACCCGGCGGCGTTTAGCATCGTTTCTGTAAGTATCGGTGTAAGCACTGACGTAATCAGGTGATTTTCCCAAGAGTCGCTCGGCAGGTGGAATTGGTGAATGCAGTATAGCGTAAACTGTTGGCAAAAGTGCGCCTAAGCCGTAGACAGACACACAAATAGGATATAGGTGATCATCTTGTAAACATGAAGTAATATCGTGCTGATTACCCGAATCATCGGCTATATTTAAAACCAGGGCTCCAATGAAAGGGAGAGCACTTCCTAAGCAACTTACGGTGAACCATCCTAATTCCTTAATATTTTTTGTGTCTTTTTCGGCATCACTTTTAGCGTCTTTGGCTTCAACGCTGGCAGTCATAAATGGAATACTGAAGATGAATACTGCCACGAGAAAAACCGATAGGATCCTTAAGTTATTGTGAAAATAGAGTTTGTTCATTGCTTTACGTGCAATACTCTCCAGTAGGAATGCTTTGATTGTTAGCCCCAATTTTGGGGAGTTAAAGACTGATACCAATGTTCGATGGAAATTAGGAGACTTAAACGTAGTTAAATGATACACTATTTCCAACGGAGCGTCAAGGTATTTTTTTAGTTTTCAGTTATCGGTTATCAGTTTTAATAGTTTTCAGTTTTCAGTCACAAGAGGTCTTCGGTATTAAAAGTTTTCAGTTATCGGTTATCAGTTTTCAGAAAAAGAGGCGTTGTGTAACACTTGCGTCGTAAGGGTTGGGAATGTAATACAAGGAATGGATTCAGTCTATTCCCAGACTGAATCCCCCAACCCCTACGACAACTGATTGCTGATTGCTGACTGCCATCTAAGGAGGTATTATGACAACACTTGCTATTGCTGGTATCATGCACGAATCGAATACATTTAGCGACGCACCCACCGATGCCGCTGCGTTCTCTCAAACCCATGCCAGTCAGATGATACAACGCTGGGGAGAAGCGCATCACGAAATAGGTGGATTCATCCAAGGCGCGACAGAATACGATTATACGATTTATCCGACGTTCATGGCTTCTGCAACACCAGCCGGCCCCGTGACGGATGACGTATTTGACCGGAGTACCGAAATATTAATCCAGCACCTCAAAGCCGCACCGAAATATGAGGGGCTCCTGCTCGCCCTGCACGGTGCGCTGGTCGTCGAGAGTTATCCCGATGGCGATGGCGAGGTCTTACGACGGATCAGGGAGGCATTCGGTTATGATTTGCCGATTGTTGTTACGCTTGACCAGCACGCAAACGTCTCCGAACAGATGGTCGCTGAATCGACAGCACTCGTGATTTACAAAACAACGCCGCACATCGATCAACGCCAACGCGGACTACAGGCAGCAGAATTGATGATGCGGATACTCCGGGACGGGGTAACACCGATACAAGCACTCGCCAAACCGCAGATGCTCCTCAATATCTTGTATCATGTCACCGACGCACCGCCGATGGCACCTATTCTCAACACCGCGAGGCAGTTAGAAGAAGATCCGAGTATCCTCGCCGCGAGTGTCGCCTTGGGGTATCCGTATGCCGATGTCCACGAAGCGGGCCCCGCGTTCGTCGTTGTCACTGATAACGACCCGCAACTCGCACAAAGCGAAGCCGATCGTCTATCGGACATGTTATGGGATGCGCGCGGGCAACTCACGCTCGATTTGCCCGATGCAGCGCAGGCAGTCGAACAAGCCATCCAATCTGAAAGCCCGCCTGTGATTCTTGTTGAAATGGGGGACAATATCGGTGGGGGTTCACCGGGAGATGGTACCTTCATTTTAGCCGAATTGGTACGGCAGAAGGCATCTGGCTATGTTGTTGTTGTTTACGATCCAGAGGCTGTTCAAACCTGTGTTCAAGCCGGTGTCGGCGCATCGGTCTCGCTGCAAGTCGGCGGGAAAGCGGACAACCTGCACGGCGATCCCGTCTCGATTCAGGGCAATGTCCGTCTCATCCACGACGGTCAGTACATAGAGACACAGCCTCGACACGGCGGGCAGCGATACCACGATCAGGGGTTAACGACTGTCGTTGCAGT
>CAZGAW010000044.1:0-36143 GCA_964523645.1 uncultured bacterium
ATTTCCCTCCTAACCTCGCCAACTCAGCGTGTCTAATTAATTCTAAGGTTTACCATAGTTTTCAAGATGTGGTCTCTGCCGAATTAAATTTGACGATTTCTTCCCAAAGCATATTACCCTCAGCATCGCAAAATTTCCTGATGAATTCAGCGGTAAACTTATTGATGACTTTACCATACGCTTCACTAAACTGCTCATTCTTCTCTTTTGCCCGATGTCCTAAGGGTTCAATTATATCAGTATACAAGTTGTCATCACCTAAAATAAACTCCCAAAATTGTTGTCCACACAATTTCAAGTAGTCTCCCTTATCTGGTGTTCCATCTTTTCCATAGCAGCATCCATTGACGGCAACAACATTCGTTGACGATCTATTTGTCCCGAGGATTCGTTTAGCCTGCCTAAAGTTGTCTCGCAATTTTTTGACCTGACTGCTATTTCCCCAATTGGGTCCAGATTTGATTGATACAAGATATTTTATGTTATCTTTTTCAAACTCCAGATCGATCCCTTCTGCTGAAGACTTTTGACCCCCGTATACCTCTGAACAAATAAAAATGGCAAGTCCCTCCAAGAACCCACCAAAAATCGTCTCTTCTTGTGAAGATAGACGAGCATCTAAGATAGTCTTTACAAAATCTTGTGCTGTATTAATGTTCTTAGCCTTAAATAGATAGGGATTCTTTTGTTTGACGACATTCAACATCTTCAATCTTTGGAGGTTGTCTAACCGTCTCTGATGAAAGACTTGAATGTTCGCCTCAACATAATCAGTGATCTGTTGTTGTGTAATGGGTCTCATATTGCTTTTCTTCAAATAAAAGGCATTGGGGCGACTTAATGTTTTCCTGTGCCAATTGATAATACTCAGGCAAAATCTCAATGCCAGCAGAATTTCTAAACAATGTTTGCGCGACTTGACACGTCGTACCAGCACCTGCGAACGGATCGAGCACCCAATCATTTTCCTTCGTAAACAACTTGATAAACCATTCGGGTAACGCTTTGGGAAAAACGGCACTGTGTTTTCGATTTCCCGTTTCCGTTGCTAAGTGTAAAACATTCGTCGGATATGCCATTTCCCGGTCTACCCAATTTGACACGTTCTTACCAAACCCACTCCCGACCTTTGATGTATCTCGGTTCTGATCCGTCTCACTGAGATTCTTTAACCTTTTTTCTCCCCAATCTCCCATCGGTACCATAACAGCTTCTTGGTACATATTGAACTTTCTATTTTTATTAAACTGCAAACACCTTTCCCAAGAATCTCTGAATCGGTTCGGCCATTTGCCCGGATAGCAGTTTTTCTTGTGCCAGACAAATTCTTCTGTCCACAACCACCCCAGCTTTTTCATCTCCAATATCAACTCAATAACATACGTATGCCGTTCCCCGTTAACAGCCTGCTCTTTGATATTCAGAATGAATGTGCCAGATGGCTTGAGGACCCTTAAAAATTCTTCAGCACGCGGCAGAAACCAATTGACGTACTCATTCGGTTTGATTCCACCATACGTTTTAGATCGACGGTCGGCATACGGGGGGGAAGTCACAATCAGATCGAATGAATCCGCATCAAAATCGGAGAGTACCGCTAAGCAATCCCCAAGATAAAGGTCTGTTTTTATTTTTCTCATCCAATGGTCTGCCTTTATACGAGTAGTTGTCAAGATAATACCACACTTGCGTATAAAAATCAAATAAAACCCAACACCTCAATCCAACTTAGAAGTGTTGGGTTTTATTCTTCACATTTGGAAAATTTCAAATAGCCGACAAAAAACGGATACATTAGTGTTAAGCCAAAGGACGTTTCCGAATCTCGTGCCAGGGACCCGTAATCGCCAGCGTAATCCCAGGACTCTGAATGTTCACAAAGAGCGTCGTACCATCCGGTGAGAACGTCGCACCCGCGAGTTCAGACAGATTGCCAGCATTTCGAGCAAATCGGTAGATATTGCCTTCAGGCGTTACACCAATAAGGAACTCCTCGTTGGGACCATCTTCACAGATGATGAGATCCCCCCAAGGGGTAACTGTCAGATTATCCGCATTCTCCATAAGATTAACATCGTTGGGCTCAATGAAGAGCTGAATCGTCCCAGGTTCTTGATCCTCCCGACGCGTGCCTTCATAAGGACTCGGCGTGTATTTCCAGATCTGTCCTTTGTATTCAATACCGCCATTCGTGCAGGCGATATAGAACGCTCCGGTATCGGCGTTACTACCATACCATATCCCTTCGCCGCGTGCGAACCTTGCAGCACCTTTGTCTTCAAGCCCCTGTATGCGGAGATCATCATCCGGTGATTCCACGTTCTCAATATCCACCCATTCAACCGCGAGTGTTTCACCGACCGGTACCGGATTATACGTCCACCAAAAAACCTTTTGTGTCCGATCCCGCCAGTTTCGGGTATCTGCTGCTTTGAGATCCCGGATTCTCAGTGCCTGAAGTTTACCACCCGCAGCGAGTTCAGCCACCTGACCATTGAAATGATCAGGAATAAACCGATAAATTAAACTATCACCCCTGTCTTCAGTCTGATAAACAATCCCAGTTCTCGGATCAACAGCGACTGCTTCATGATTGAAACGCCCCATCGCTTTCAACGGGATCGGATCGGCTAACCCTATATCCGCAGATGCAGGCACCTCGAAATTATAGCCGTGGTCCACTTCATACGTCGTTTCTGGGTCTGCCTTTTGCATCGTTTCTTCGCAGCTTATCCACGTATTCCAAGGTGTGAGGCCACCGGCACAGTTCCTGATTGTCCCTATCAGACTTAAGAAATGTTTCTCCAGCGTTTTTGTCCGCGTGTCGTAAACGAGCGTCGTCGTCCCACCGATACACGGTAGTTCACCCGATCCAGCATCATACAACTTATCAGCCGAAGAGCGTTCAAGCTTCTCGTTATTCCACCCAAAGGGTCCAACGTTTTTGGCAGTAGCGGTCAATTCGTGATTTCGGACGAGAAGCGTTTTGCCGTTGGGACCCGGATAAGCTGCCATGCCATCGTGTCCACCCGGCACCCAAAGCCCATCGTCCATCTGTTCACCCGTTCTTGAAAAAGCGTGAGCAGTAAAACCTTCTGGAAGATCAAGCAGGCGATTCGGGCTTGGCGCGAATTCAAAGGGAGGTGGTGGTCTAAAACCTGGCACCTTTTGAATTAGGGCATTGCTACACCCTAAAAATCCGAGACTGACCGCTGCAGATGCCGTGGCGAACGCGCCAGAACGTAAAAATTGCCGTCGAGATAACTTATTTTTCATAAATTTCCCCATCAAGCGTTAGAGCAGTAATCGAGACCTTTGTATTGTAAATGAAATGTTTTTCTTACCTGTGCAATAAAGTATAACACTCATATTTTACAATAATTTTGACTTTTTTTCAAAAGTTTGTGACAAACTCCCAGAAAAGCCTGCTTGACAATACGATGAGGTTGTGGTAAAATTTATAAGCATAAAGTCAATATATACAGGATGCAAAAGGAGACGAACACGAAATGGAGAACCATCCATACGCCCCGGCGAAGATAGAACCCTATTGGCAAGCCGCGTGGCAAGAAAAAGAAGCATTCAAAATTCCCAACGATATTGAGACCCTAAAAACGAAACCGAAGTTCTACGTGCTTGGAATGTTTCCCTACACATCAGGTGCCGGATTGCACGTGGGGCACGCCAAAAACTATGTCCCGACCGATGTATTTGCTAATTTTCGACGGATGCAGGGATATCACGTGATGCACCCGATGGGATGGGATGCCTTTGGACTTCCGACCGAACGAACAGCGGTGCGTGAAAACGAACATCCGGCACACATTACAAAACGGAATACGGAAACCTTTCAGCGACAGATGCAACGCATCGGTTTCTCTTACGACTGGTCCCGTAAAGTTGACACTTCCCTACCCGAATACTACAGATGGACACAATGGATTTTCCTCCGCCTCTACGAGAAAGGTTTGGCATATCTCGCTGATGTACCCGTCAATTGGTGTCCAGCGTTAGGCACCGTCCTCTCAAACGAAGAGGTAAAGGACGGAAAGTATGTTGAAACTGGAGATCCGGTTGAGCGCCGTCTGATGCGGCAATGGATGCTTAAAATTACTGCCTACGCCGACCGGCTGCTACAAGACTTGGATTTATTGGATTGGCCCGAGGGTCTCAAGGAAATGCAACGGAACTGGATCGGTAAATCGGAAGGCGCAGACATCACCTTCGACATTAAAGATAGCGATAAGACGTTCACCGTTTTCACGACGCGCCCAGACACACTCTTCGGCGCAACCTATTGTGTATTGGCACCTGAACATCCGCTTGTCTCCGAAATAACACATCCTGACGCAGCATCCGCAGTTAACGCTTACGTCAAAGAAGCCGTCAACAAATCCGATCTCCAACGCACAGACCTCGCCACAGAGAAAACCGGTGTTTTCACCGGCGCGTATGCCATTAACCCCTGTAACAACGCGCCTATCCCCATTTGGGTTGCCGACTATGTCCTGATGACCTACGGCACAGGTGCCATCATGGCTGTCCCGGGACACGATGAACGCGACCACGAATTCGCCTCAGCATTCGGTATTCCTATCGTTGAGGTCATCACAGGCGGCGAAAAACCGATTGAAGAAGCACCCTTTGAAGGCGATGGAACCTGTGTTAATTCAGACTTTCTCAACGG
Source organism: uncultured bacterium (assembly GCA_964523645.1). Classification (GTDB taxonomy): domain Bacteria; phylum Poribacteria; class WGA-4E; order WGA-4E; family WGA-3G; genus WGA-3G. Next base: position 4,688 of record CAZGAW010000044.1, read on the forward strand.
TTTGCGCGTTGCGGAAGCGAAGGAAAAGATGATCGCCTGGCTTGAAAGTGAGCAAAAGGGAGCGCGTCAAGTCCAATATCGCTTAAGAGACTGGCTCTTCTCACGGCAACGGTATTGGGGCGAACCCTTCCCGCTCGCGCATCTTGAGGACGGAACTATCGTTCAACTCGCAGACGAAGAATTGCCTGTTGAACTTCCACCTATTGATGCCTACAAACCGACAGAAGACGGGCAGCCTCCACTTGCTCGCGCCGGATCCGAATGGTTGAACATGACACTACCCGATGGGCGTGCAGCGACGCGAGAAACGAACATTATGCCCCAATGGGCAGGTTCCTGCTGGTATTATCTGCGGTTCCTTGATGCACATAATACCGAGGCACCCTTTGATACCGAACTTGAACGCTATTGGATGCCAGTCGATTCCTATATGGGAGGTGCCGAGCACGCCGTCTTGCATCTGCTCTACGCTCGGTTTTGGCACAAGGTCCTATACGACTGTGAATTGGTTTCCACAAAAGAGCCGTTCTTGGGGCTGCTCAATCAAGGGACGATCCTCGCGCAATCTTACCAAGATGCTAAAGGCAAGTACTACTATCCGCATGAAGCCGAGGAGAAAGATGGTAAATTCGTTGAGAAAGCCTCTGATGTACCGCTCCAAACGCAGATAGAGAAGATGTCTAAATCCCGCTTTAATGTCATCAACTCGGACGATGTAATTGACAATTACGGTGCGGATTCCCTTCGCCTCTATCTCTTATTTATCGGACCTGTTACAGCAAGTACACCGTGGCAAGATGCAGGTGTAGAGGGTGTTTATCGATTCCTTCAGCGCGTCTGGCGACTCGTTATCAATGAAGACAGCGGCGAACTCAGCGAGAAACTAACCGACGTTGCTGGCACAACGGAAGCAGAACTCTGGCGGGAACTCCATAAGACCATCAAGCAGGTAACCGAAGACACAGAGTCAATTGACAAGATGAATACGGCGATCAGCCAGATGATGATCTTCGTTAACACTGCTACGCAAGCGAAATCATTGCCGAAGGAGACTTTGAAGATTTTCCTGCATCTGCTCTCGCCTTATGCCCCGCATATCACCCAGGAATTGTGGCATCGTCTCGGTGAGACAGGGTTCATCGCGCTGTCACAGTGGCCCACATACGACGAAACAGTACTCGAAAGTGCCACGGTAACTATTATTGCACAAGTCAACGGGAAACTCCGTAACCGGCTCCAACTGCCTGCCGATGTAACCGATAAGGAGATCGAGGCAGCCACACTTGCAGACGAAAAGATTCAGCGATTCATTGAAGGGAAACCAATTCGGAAGGTTATCGTCGTGCCGAAGCGCAACCTCATCAACATCGTTGTTTAATAGTTATCAGTTGTCAGTTATCAGCAATCAGTTAAGAGCCATATTGGTAACAATTTACTTCTCTCTGGAGGACTCCAAGAGAATTTACGCACAGAGGCGATAAAGGGTTTCGGCACTATCAACGGATGGACCTGGCAAAGGCAGTTTTCCAAAAGGCGATATGGTTCGTAGGTGAAGCATCATAACAAACACCCAAAGAAGGTAGACGTATGCGTATCATACCGGTGATGAGTGTGTTCATATTAGTTGTTATGGTAGATGGTGTTGCGTTTGCAGAGGAACGGGCGGGTAAATTGGTTTTTGCAATCCGTGAGCCATTTCTGCATGAAGACGGTTTCCGAGCTGCAACGCGGACGCTGGAGAAAGGTCGAGATACATCAAAATGGTGGGAATTTCATCAGTATAATATCTGCACGATGCAGCCGGACGGCACAGACTTTCGCCGACTCACCGATGATGGACTTTCACGCAATCCGAGATGGTCACCCGATAGAGAACGAATTGCTTACATCTCCGGGGTAGAGCGGGCAAAATCCCTATACGTGATGTGGGCAGATGGTACCGAGAACAAGCAACTGATTAAGAAACAGTATAACATTCACGATTTTTGGTGGTCGCCGTTAAGTCATGCACTTCTCGTTGTCGTTGAGATTGATCGTCCGAAAGACCGGTTGGAAAATTGGGAAGTAACAGTTGATGGAAAAATAAAGCGGTGGCGGACCCAGCAGTGGGCAATGGGATGGCTACATTGGGATGCGAAAGGCGAAAGGATTAAAGAGCCGAAAACGAGACTGCTTGAAGTGTTACCGAAGGGAACAGGATGGCCCGAGTGGTCGCCAGACCGTAAATGGATCGCTTTTAAGACCGATGGCCTCCTCGCACTTGCAGCACCGGAGGTCGTCAGTATGAGCAGGAAATGGTTCCTGCAATTCGATGAACCTCCGTGTGAAAACATTGAAGAGTGGTCGCCAGATGGTAAGCAGCTTCTGTTTTATACATCAGGCGAAATCTGCGTTGCCACTGTAGAGCAAGGGCGATTTAAGAAGTATCAGAATCTGAGCCTTTATCCTGGACGCGACGCAACATGGAGTTCCGACGGAAGCCAGGTCGCCTTTATTGGTAAAGATTCGGACGGACGACGCACCAGCGAAATTTTCATTTTAGATGTTGAAACCAGCAAAATGCAGCAGATTACCTCAACGACTTACGATTATTTTGACCTGCATTGGCGATAAAGCCAATCGGTAGCCTTAAACCTAAATGGCAGTCAGTAGCCAACTGAATAATTAAAGGATTCTATGACCGATTCCAGACTTACTAATAATGAAGAGACCCTTACCGGAAGCGTTTCGATTGTTCCGTTGGGAGGTTTAGGTGAATTCGGACTCAACATGATGGTGTATGAGACCGAAGATGACATTATCGTGGTTGATACAGGTTTCATGCTACCGAACGCGGACATGCCCGGTGTTGATTTGATATTGCCAGATATCCACTACCTCGTTGAACGAAAAGAGAAGATTCGCGGCATCCTCCTCACCCACGGACACGAGGATCATATCGGGGCCTTATTCTATGTGCTACGGCAGTTAGATGTGCCGGTCTACGGTACACAACTTACGCTGGCGATTGCGAGTGGAAGGTTACGCGAATACAATGTGCTTGGCAAGGCACAACTTAACACAATTGCCCCGGGCGACACGGTCGAATTGGGCAATTTCTCTGCGGAATTCATTCATGTCACACACAGCATCCCGGATACTGTCGCGATTGCGCTCCGCACACCGATCGGTGTTATCGTCCATACAGGCGATTTCAAGTTTGACATGACCCCTATTGATGGCAAATTGAGCGACATCCAGACGCTGGCACGTTTAGGTTCAGAAGGTGTACTGCTCCTCACCTCTGATAGCACAAACGTAGAACGCCCCGGTCAAACGCCTTCTGAACGGAGCATCTATAATACAATAGATAATATCTTCCAGAAAACCGAGCAGAAGTTGTTTCTCTGCACCTTTTCTTCGAGTCTCCACCGAATCCAGCAATTTATTGATTTGGCAGGTATACACCGGCGGCTCGTCGCTGTCAGTGGACGTTCCCTCCTCAACAATGTTCGCACCGCCTCTGAACTCGGTTACCTCAACGTGAACCCGGACTACCTCATTGATGCTCGCGATGCGTCTATGTTCAAACCGCACGAGGTCGTGATTTTGAGCACCGGCAGCCAAGGCGAGCCGCGATCGGCACTATCATTGATGGCGCTTGACAATCACCCGTTTTTAAAGGTGGAGCAGGGCGATACCGTCGTCATCTCCGCGAGAATTATCCCCGGCAACGAAAAGGCGATCGGGAGTGTGGTGAACCATCTAATCAGACGCGGCGCGAAGATATATCATGAGCGCAATTCCGATGTTCACGTTTCGGGACACGGGGCGAGCGAAGATCTAAAATTGATGCTCAATCTCCTGCAACCGAAATTTTTTATGCCGATACACGGTGAATACCAAAACCTTGTGCGACATGCCGAACTCGCCGAATCTGTCGGTATACCCCGTGATAATATTAAAGTCGCTGAAGACGGCGAACTCATTCAGCTGACTGCAGAGACGTGTGAGGTCTTCGGACGTGAAGGACGTTCTGGGCGCGTGCTCGTTGATGGTAAGCCAGAATTTGAACTTGAGGATATCGTGCTACGCGACCGTATCCAACTTTCTGAAGACGGTATCGTCATCCCTATCATCGTCCTGCACAGCGACATAGGTGATGGCAGCCAGCCATCACCTATCAGCCGTCAGCAAGAGAATCTTTCTGCTGATGGCCAACCGCTGATGGTTTCCGATAGCGATTCCAAAATAGGACTGAACGCTGGACAGATAGAAATTATCTCGCGCGGGTTCGTCTACATGGATAAATCGGAAGAACTCATAGAAGAAGCAAAAGAGATTACCCGGAGCGTCATCGAAAATTTGAGCGATGAACAAAAGCAGGAAACGGAGACAGTCCAAGACGAAATACGAGGCGCGCTCCGCCGGTTTTTCTCAAAACAGATGCAACGAACCCCACTCATCTTTCCAGTCGTTATGCGGGTTTGATAATGGCTATCGGACACCTTCAGCCATCAGTTATCGGTTAAGAGGAACTATCTATAGCAGTGATTGGGACCCTCTACGGTGTACGCCAAGTTTGGGTATATTGTTACAAAAAGTCTCTTTAACTAACAACTAACAACTGATAACTGACGACTGACAACTACAAATAACAGTCATCCGTCAACGGATAGATTTGTTAAACCAGATTTCTCTTTAACTGACAACCGATAACTGACGACTGACAACTACAAACAGAAAGGAACATATCGAATGAAATCATTCATGTTTATCGTGGCAATTGCCACCTTGATAATAGGTTTATCTGCTTGTGAGCGAGTCTCGCAAATCGTGCAACCTACTACATCTGAAATAGAAGATAAGAGCGGCGAGATTTCCATTGGGATTGTTTTACCCGTGACAGGCCCCTTGGCTGCTACAGGACAACTTATGAAGCAGGGCCTCGAACTCGCGCTTGGTGAAATTAACAGCGCGCAGCGCAGTGCTACAACTCTCAAATTCATCATTGAAGATGATACCAGCACCCCAGAGGGTGCAGTTGCTGCTTTCAATAAACTAATTCACGAAGATGGCGTGTCTGTGATTCTCGGTCCCGCAACCTCAAGTGCAACAGAGGCGGCTTTTCCAGTCGCACAAGAAAATCAGGTCGTGGCAATCAGCCCGACATCAGGTGCGCGCGGTCTCAGCGCAATTGGTGATTTCGTCTTTCGTGTCCCGCTTGCGACAAATATCGTGGCACTTAAAGGGGTCGAGACAACACATGCGAAACTCGGCTATCAACGCGTCGCTACGATGTATGATGACACCGACCTCTTCTCCACAGATCGGGACGCGGCCTTGCGGGAAGCCTTCACCGCAATCGGTGTTGAGGTGCTAACCACAGAAGTCTTCCAGAGCAGTGATACCGATTTCTCGGCGCAGCTAACTCGGATAAAAGCGTTGAATCCGGATGCTATTTTTGTCTCAGCGTTGCCACCCGAAAAACCGGGAATACTGATTCAAGCACACGCACTCGGCATATCTGTTCCTATTACTGTTAGTTCATTGACCAGTGTTGAGGTACAAGCCGCGGGTGTCGCCGCTGAGGGTGCGATAACCTTTATCGGTTGGCTTAGCACGGACGACACACCCGGCAATCAGGTTTTTGTCCAGAATTACAGGGCAACTTTCGGCATGACACCAAACGTCTTTGCCACGGCATCGTATGCCGCCGTCTATATTTTAGCAGAAGCGATTAAGAATGCCGAGTCAACCGATGCAGCCTCAATCCAAAACGCACTAGCAAATATCAGCGACCTCGACACAGTTCTGGGCAAGTTCTCTTTTAATGCCGATGGGGATGCCGTTTACGCGCAGAAGGCACTGATCGTGAAAGATGGGACATTGCAACCTTTTGAATAACTTTGTCAGAAGCATTCATTTCTCCGTTCTCTGATGCGGTTTCACCCCAGATCTGGTAGGAGCGGTTTTGCGGCGTACCATAGGTGTCAATTTAGGGCATTGATTCCATAATGGGATAATTTATCTCAGGAGAAAATTAGGAACATAAGAATCCCTGTTCCACCGCTTGATATTCAACAGCAGTTAGTTGCAGAAGTTGAGCAATTAGAGGCAAAAATTACCGAAGCACAAGCCGTGATTGATAACGCCACCGAGCGTAAAAATGCTATTCTAAAAAAATATTTATGAAGCGAGATGGCTTGAGAATATTATCACTTATAACACTATAACGCTATAACAGATCGGTTGAGAAAAGAAAACGGTTTATGGTATAATAGAAATCATGAACGTTTCAAACACAGACCTCTACCGTTTTTTTTCATCGCCGCTGGCACACTTTCCGGACAGAAGCGCGCGGTGGTTGTTTATAGACCCAGAGAACGTTAGAGGTTTAGTAGAACTCGTTGCAGGGCATATCGCTACTCTATTGGATTTTAGCCAACTCACAGCCCTCAACCGGGACTTTCTGTCCGATACACTCCGCGAACAGGAAGCCGACCTCGTTTTTAGCGTCCCGTTTCGCGATACCTCAGCAGACCAAGAACTGATCATTCACATCCTCATAGAGCATCAATCCGGAGTGGACAAAGAGATGTGGTTTCAATTTTTATGCGCATTCGCGCGGAATGGAGGTAGAAAACATGTTTCAATCAATGGCAGAAGTCACATTTCAACAAGGGATAGAGCAAGGGGAAACCCGCGCGAAACAGATGGCACTCCTGAAACTCCTACACCACCGGTTTCAGAGCATTCCTGAAGCGATAATAACCCAGATCCACGCCCTGCATAGCCCTTCCCATCTTGATACACTCTTTGAGAAGACACTCAACGCGGAGAACCTCGAAGATATTGACTGGCAAATCGCTGACGCATAACAACCTCTCTGCCCAAAGCAAGTTACAGGTTGCAGGTTCGCCGAGGCACGCCTGAAGTGGAGGGAACATTTTTATTCTTCATAAGGACAAACAAGAGAAAGATAAAAGAAAACTATGAAAAAAACAATGTACGAAAAGATATGGGAGGCGCATCTTGTGCGCGCTTCCGCAGACGAGGTGCCGATTCTCTATATCGACACACACCTCGTCCACGAAGTCACATCCCCACAAGCGTTTGAGGGATTAAGACTCAGTAACCGAAAGGTACGCCGTCCGGATCTGACGTTCGCGACGATGGATCACAACGTACCCACAACAGATAGATCGCTCCCCATCACAGACCTGATTGCAGCGAAACAGATGGAAACACTGGCGCAAAATTGCACCGAGTTTGATATTCCGCTTTATGACATCGACAGCCCTGAACAAGGCATTGTGCATGTCATCGGACCTGAACTCGGTATCACACAGCCCGGTACGACCATCGTCTGCGGCGACAGCCACACTTCAACACACGGTGCGTTGGGTGCGCTCGCTTTCGGTATCGGCACAAGTGAGATTGAGCATGTCCTCGCCACGCAATGCCTCCTGCAACAGAAATCGGACACCTTTGAGATTCGGATTGATGGCACATTGCCGTACGGTGTGACCGCGAAAGACATCATCCTTTCTATTATTGGACATATCGGTATTGACGGTGGCAACGGGGCCGTCGTCGAGTACACAGGCTCCGCAATCCGTACCCTCAGTATTGAGGAACGGATGACCGTTTGTAACATGTCGATTGAGGCGGGCGCACGCGCCGGTATGATTGCGCCTGACGACGCTACCTACGAATATCTTGCTGGGAAACGGTTCGCGCCAAAAGGCGAGGAATTTGATGCAGCCGTCGAACGTTGGAAGCAATTGCCCACAGATGAAGGCGCAACCTATGATCGGACCTTGCAACTCGACGCAGCGGAAATCGCACCGCAAGTGACATGGGGCACAAACCCCGGTATGGTGACAGACGTGACAGGACACGTCCCAGATCCAGCAGACATGAACACAACGGACGAAAAAACGGCTACCGAACATGCTCTGGAATACATGAATCTCAAACCCGGTACCTCGATAACAGATATTGCTGTTGATAGGGTTTTCATCGGCAGTTGTACCAACTCCCGCATTAGTGATCTACGTGCCGCTGCAGAAGTCGCAAAAGGCAGGAAAGTCGCAGGAAACGTCAGCGCGATGGTCGTTCCCGGATCCCAGGCAGTCAAACGCCAAGCAGAAGCGGAAGGACTCGATGCAATTTTCCGTACCGCAGGCTTTGAGTGGCGTGAAGCCGGTTGCAGTATGTGTCTCGGTATGAATCCCGACACCCTGATGCCCGGTCAACGCTGCGCCAGTACATCGAACCGGAATTTTGAAGGCAGACAGGGCAAAGGTGGACGCACACACCTCGTCAGCCCACAGATGGCAGCTGCGACAGCAGTAACAGGTCACTTCGTTGACATCCGGACGTTTAGATAGGTCAAACACGGATTCACAGGAGATGGCAAAAAGCATACCAACAACGTTCTCCCTACCAAGGAAACATGAGGGTAACAATGGAATCTGCCATTATAGAAAAAATCAGGGAGCTCCCTCCGGAACTCCAAGAAGAAGTCATCCATTTCATTGATTTCCTACGAACGAAGAAAAGTTCAAAACAGAAGAAAAAACCAAACTTGGAATGGGTTGGCGGATTAAAAGCGTATCGTGACCAGTACACAGCCCTTGAACTTCAGAAAAAAGCGTCAGATTGGAGGGATTAGTGTATCTCGCGGATACCAATATTTTTCTTGAAGCCTTGTTAGGGCAAGACAAAAAGGACGATGTCCAATCATTCTTACAGAATATTGACCTGAGCACAATCTTCATAACAGATTTGTCGCTTCATTCCATAGGCATTATTCTATATCGGTTGAAGAATTTTATGCTCTTTAGTTCGTTCTTAGAGGATATAATTGTTGACGGAGTCAGCATCCTCTCATTGCCTCCGGAAGATCTTAAAACGCTGGACCTGACAGCCGATAAATTTAACCTTGACTTTGACGATGCATACCAATACACCGTCGCCGCGAAATATGAGATGCAACTCATCAGTTTCGATACGGACTTTGATCGGACCGAAAGGAAACGAAAGGAACCTGTTGAGGTGTTATAATGAAATTCTTCGGCAGTATGAAACCCAAATTCACCTGAAAATATCAGAAAATACCAGAAGGAAAAGAAAGAGATATGGAAGCATTCAAAGAACATGTTGGATTTGTTGTCCCACTCGACCGAATCAATGTTGACACCGACCAGATTATCCCGAAACAATTCTTGAAACGCATTGAGCGAACGGGTTTCGGCGAATTTCTCTTTAACGACTGGCGTTACCTTGAAAACGGCGATCCGAACCCAGAGTTCGTGCTAAACTTCCCACGCTACGCAGATGCGAGTATCCTCATCGCCGGTGTGAACTTCGGCTGTGGGAGCTCGCGTGAGCATGCCCCGTGGGCACTCCAGCAGTACGGCTTCAAGGCGATTCTCGCACCCTCATTTGCCGACATTTTCCGAAACAACTGCTACAAGAACGGCATCCTCCCGATAGCCCTGCCTGCAGACGTTATCGCATCGCTCAGTCAAGAGGTACACGATACCGAGGGATACCAACTGATGATAGACTTGGAACAGCAATCAGTAATCTGCGCTGACGGCACCGCACACACTTTTGAAATCGGTGATTTTGAGAAGTATTGTCTGCTAAACGGACTCGACGAAATCGGCTGGACTTTGCAATATGAGGCAGACATCGCCGCGTATGAAAACCGGTAGTCTCGCATCGGAGTTCCTCGCGAGCGAAGGAAGCTGGGTAAGTCCTGAACGAGTCGGGAATCGGAGTGTTTGGCTTGGGTGTCTCTCCTCTTCTACAAGGGACCCAAGAGATCCTACTCTCGTGAAAAAACAACTTGATTTCCCGGAGCATTGAGGCTATACTATTCTTAAAATCTTATCCTCAGTCTGAATGGATTGAGAATTTAGGTGCCTATGTCAAAAGCTCCGAAACCTCTTGAACCTCCTGATATTCTGATAGGACATTTCTCTGACCGGAGTATCAGACGGTTGCTTCAAGACCCAGAATATGTGCGAGGCTTAGTCGAAATCATCGCACCTGAACTGGTAGTCTTGCTTGATTTCAGCAGAGGGGCACAGCAGAACCGGAGTTTTATCTCTGATGCCTTGCGAGAGCGGGAGTCGGACGTACTACTGCGGGTGCCCTTTCAAGGGACACCTGATAGTGAGGAACTCCTGATTTATATTCTCATTGAGCATCAATCGACGGTGGATCCGACGATGGGATTCCGGCTGTTGTCTTATATGATGGAGATATGGCAAGAACAGTGGCGAGAAGGGCAGTTGACACCTGCGTTGAAGCAGCGTTTGGATCCGATTTTACCGATAGTATTTTACATGGGGGATCGGCGATGGACATCTCCGCTGTCATTAACAACAATAATGGAGGTTCCCGAAGTTCTTGGGCGGTTCGTACCGACATTTGACACCCTATTTTTAGCGGTAAAGGCAGTGGACCAAGAGGTCTTGACGAAGCCTGGGCATCCGTTAGGATGGTTGTTAAGTGTGCTTCAAAAGGAGAGTGCAGAGAAATCTGCGATAAGTGAGGCGTTAGTAGCGGCGGTATCGGAATTAGGTCGTCTTGATGAAACGCAAGTATCGCAGGTGCGTCAGGCACTTTTATATTTTATTCAATTGATCTTGCATCGTCGGCCGGTTGGTGAGCGTGAAGAGTTAATAGAGTTGATGAAACAGCATAGTCGCGATGAAAATGAGGTGGTAATCATGGCACAGACGGCAGCTGAGTTACTGATAGAACAAGGCATAGAACAAGGCATAGAACAAGGCATAGAACAAGGCATAGAACAGGGCATTGTAGAAGGCAAACAGGCAGCAATCCTACAGCTGCTACGGCTCCGATTTCAGAACGTCCCCGAAACACTCACCGAGCGGATTACTTCTGTCGACAGTCTCTCACACCTTGATACCCTCTTAGAGCAGGTGATGACTGCCCAGAGCCTTGACGAAATTCAAATCTGAACATATCGAAAACAAAAATCTGAACAAACCAGGCACTTGTGAGTTAACGATAACAGTGCCTGTTTTTATCTTAAATCATCCAAACTTTAGTATGCGGGGAAAAGATGCCCTACAAAGCCGTTATATTTGATCTGTATGGTACGCTGGTTGACAATTTCAGTAGTCAAGCCTACGACCAAGTTCAAGTTCAGATGGCAAAAGCCCTTGATATTCCATACCCAAAATTCCGGCAACGCATGCTGGAAACAATCAATGATAAATCCTCAGGCGGCTACCATTCTGTCGAAGAAAATATCCTTGAGATATGTCGCCGTTTAAACCTTAAGGTAGATATGACAAAAATCGAGCAGGCTGCCATCCGAAATTATCATGTGAGTTTGATAAAAGTACATTGTAGTGCAAACTTTCCAGTTTGCGCCCACAGCACACAAACTGGCGTTAATTATATGTTGCCCGAAATTGAGAAACTCAAATGAACGGAAGAGGGTTGTCAGTTTTCAGTTAAAAAGGGACGTGTCTAACCTAACCCTCTCTTAACAGACAACCGAAAGGTTTGCGGAGCAAACCGCACCGACAACTGACAACCATTTTTACTTTTTGAAAGGAGGACTGAACAATGGCGCATTTTTTTCCTGAAGTCAGCCGGACTTTCAGTGAATACTTGCTTTTACCCAACTTAACCACGAAGGATTGTACCCCTGAAAACGTTGTATTGAGAACCCCTCTGGTGAAATTTAAGAGGGGACAAGAACCAGCACTGGCAGTGAATATTCCGTTTGCTTCAGCCATCATGCAAGCCGTCTCGGATCACAACTTGGCAATCGCGCTGGCGAGACAGGGCGGGATCTCCTTTATTTATGGGTCCCAAAGCATTGAAGAGCAGTCAGCAATGGTCGGGGCAGTTAAAAATCACAAAGCGGGTTTTGTCGTCAGCGACTCAAATTTAAAGTGTGATAATACAATAGAAGAAGTCGTGAACCTTACACAAGAAACAGGACATTCGACGATTGCTGTAACCGAAGATGGTTCGTCTTCAGGTGAGCTCCTCGGACTGATAACGGACAAAGACTACAGATTGAGTCGAGTGGATTTAAACGCTAAAGTCAGCGAATTAATGACACCCTTTCCGCAACTGATTGTGGGTCAAAAAGGGATTACGATTGAAGATGCCAACGATCTCATTTGGAAATACAAGATAAATTGTCTACCGATTGTTGATGAAAATCGTAAACTCGTTCATTTGGTCTTCAGAAAAGACTACGATGACCATAAGAAAAATCCACTTCAATCAGTAGATTCCCAGAAAAGACTTGTCGTCGGGGCCGGTGTTAATACAAGAGACTATAAAGAAAGAGTACCCGCACTCGTAGCAGCAGGTGCCGATATTATTTGTGTCGATTCCTCCGAAGGCTACACGGAATGGCAATCCGACACCATTCGATTTATTAAAGATAAGTACGGTGATACTGTGAAAGTAGGCGGCGGAAATGTCGTTCATGGGGATGCATTCATGTATTTGGTAGAAGCCGGTGCTGATTTTATAAAAGTAGGTATCGGTGGCGGTGCCATCTGTATAACACGGGAGCAGAAAGGCATCGGTTGCGGGCAAGCAACTGCCGTTATTGAAGTCGCCCGGCAAAGAGATCAGTATTTGGAGGAAACCGGGGTCTACGTGCCAATTTGCTCAGATGGTGGTATCTTCCAAGATTATCATATCGGTCTGGCACTTGCTATGGGTGCTGATTTTGTGATGATGGGTAGATATTTCGCGAGGTTTGATGAAAGTCCAAGCAAGTTGAGCAAATTGGGTATGAACACAGTGAAAGAATATTGGGGCGAAGGCACAAAGCGGGCTTCTAATTGGCAACGCTACCACGAGGGCGGCGGTCCAGAATTATTGTTTGAAGAGGGCACTGATGCCTATGTACCTTATGCAGGAAAGATGAACGATAGTTTGAAAACGACCCTCGCAAAAATCCGGTCCCTTATGTGCAACTGTGGGGCGACCTCCCTACCGGAATTTCGTCAAAAAGCGAGATTGGTGTTAGTCTCTTCGGCAAGTATCCGTGAAGGCGGCGTTCACGATATCATCCCCAGAACGACGCAGGATGGATGAAAATGAAAACTTTCAACAACAAAATTGCACTTAATCTTGACGGTGACGCGGAAGTTTCGGTCAAAGCCTTCATCGCACCAATTGAGCACATGAACCCCAACTTCCATGAAGAATGGGAGGCGTTGGCAAATTTACGCGTTGCTGAACCAGAAAAGGTGTATGCTACTTCGGTTTTCGGAGCATTCCTCCCTGATAAACCCGTCTCCGTTGGCGACTACTGGCAGATTGACGAGCAAGGTGCGCTTGCCTTACTGAGGCAGCTTCAACCCCATCCGAATCTGGATATGCACATCAACGCAGGAGATTCCCGTGGATTGTGGGCATGTCTCCGCGCTTATGACGATGAATTCGCCGATATTATGTTCCGTATCCATGTGGCATTTGCCTTAACTGATGGCTGGTTCACACCCTCTCAGTTTGCCGGACATCTGATTATCGACCGCATTAAAAAGAGTGTGGCGTTTTTCCAGATGCGCGTTCCTGAAGGGACACTGTTCGATGTTAATTGGAAAAAACAGAAAGACGAACCTGGTTACTATTATAGTTCAGGGGGTGGCGTTTGTCCGAAAATTGAACTTCGCGCGGAAATGCAAGATGTCTCTCAGGAAACCGTGTTCACAACATCAATCACGCCAGAAGAGGCTGGACGTACACTGATAAAACGCTTCTATAAGTCGCAGCAGATCAACTGGGTGCTATTTGAAGAGGCATCAGACATCTCACAAGCACAACAGAAACCGATCCATGTCATTTCAGTCGATGGACCGCTCGCCGACGAAGCATGCTGAGGGAGCGGCAAAAACTTGAGGGCAGGTGTCCTCTCCGACGAACGAATCATCGAATTCCTGAATGAAAATTTTATTAATACGTGGGTGCGGAATGCCGATCTTAGACGCTTGCGTGATTCCCAAGGGTTTGACGGAATGCCGCCCTTGGCACGCACAATCATTGGGCACAAATGGCGAAGAGGTCCCGTAGATACATGGGTTATTTCTCCTGAACTTGAAGCAATAGGACATGTAGCCGTCAACGATTACCTTGATAACAACCGCCGTGAAGATGGCACTTTGGAGAGTGAGAATTATCTCGTGTTTCTCGCGGATTCCTTAGCAGGAAAACGCCCCGGATTCGGCAACACTGTTCTCACACCCGAGCACCCCTCACAACGGATATTAGACGTTTTTCGCACCCCAGAATATGGGCATCAGGATTACACTGTGATCGTCATTGATACCACAGCCTTTGAAAGTGACGGCGCGCTCATTATTGATATTGAAGTGGGTTCTGAAAAGGCGTATGGTGCATTTCACCTGCTGGATGCCGATCACACACTTACCTTTGATGCCGCTCATAAACGTCCCGAAGGGATCCTTCTGGAGGAATCGCACGCCATAGGTTGGTTGGGTCCCAATGAAACCGAACAAATAACACACCGTTTTGAGCGTGGACAGGTTTATAAATTGGTTGCTCTGGGATGGGCCTCTAATGAAAAAGGAAGCATTAACGCTTTTCATGCAAAAATTTCTGTAGAACCAGCAGAAAAGCCCGAATGAATACAGTATCTGCGATGCTTTATTGACATGAGTTCCATAATTAAAAACGAGTCGTTCCCGTAGGTTGGGTAGAGCGGTAAAAACCAAGACATTTTAGTTTATCCAGAGCAGGTTTCCAGTTTTCGATAACCTCTGCCCTATAGATAAAGATAGCGAAACCCAACAACCCCGATGCTGGTGGTGTAAGCATGCGTTGGGTTTCATTCATACCTTGGTGATTTTGGGTTGCTAAGTGCGTCTTGAAAATAATCCACTTTGTGAGGTTTGAGTCGATTCCCGTTCTACCCAACCTACGTAATAAACCAATTCTTTATATCAAACTCACGTTTATTGAAACTGCATAACCCGTAGAAGTGCATCCAAAAACGTGTATAAGCGAATCATTGCCGCCTTCTGATGGCAATGGTATCCTATACCGAAAAGGAAGTTCATAACGATAGATGAAAACTTTCGAGAATAAAATTGCACTTAATTTGGACGGGGGCGCAGAAGTCAACGTCAAAGGCTTCATCGCACCGATTGAATACACGCAATGGAACTACCACGTGGATTGGGACGAATTAGCGAATCTAAAGGCTGCTGAACCAGAGAAGCAGTATCTTGCCTCCGTTTTTCAAGCATTTCTACCACCGGAGTCGGTTTCTGTGGGTGACTGCTGGCAGATTGAAGAAGAAGGCGCGCTAATGCTATTGCGACAACTCAATCCAAACCCACAATTGGAGTTGGAGATTGGTGGAATGAATTCTTACGGTTTGTGGGCATGTCTACGCGCCTACAATGATGAGTATGCTGAGATTTTGTTCCGTATCCACGCGGAATTCGTTTTAGAAAAAGGCTGGTTTGCGCCATCACAGTTTGCCGGATATATGGTTATTGATCGATTAAAAAAGAAAGTTGCCGCCTTCAAGATGTACGTTCCGAAAGCCACACTGAACTTTGATGCACGTTGGAGAATTAGAGAAGGACTCTGCGCAGCGGATATCGGCTTTTGCCCGCAAATGGAACTCTATACTGGCGTACAAGACGTTTTGCATGATGCCAAATTCGCGGAAGCCATCACCCAAGCGGAGGCATTGCACGCGCTGATGCTCCGTTTTTACAAATCAGCGCGAATTAACTGGGTATCGCTGGAAGAAGCGTTGGAGATGGCACCTGCATTACAGAAACCGATTCACGCCGTTTCATCAGGTGGACCACTTGCAGACGAGTCGTGCTGAGGGAGTGGCAAAGGCCTGAGAGCAGGTGCTCTCTCTGACGATCAGAACATTGAATTCCTGAACGATAATTTTATCAATACTTGGGTGGCAGATGCTGAATTAGGACGTATCCATAGTTTGCGGGAACCGATTGCCAAAAGACGCAAACGTGAAGGTAAGACGTTTGACACAACGCACCCCTTGGCACAAGCGATTATCAAGGGATGGAAGACCGGATCGAAAAAAGGGTCACCCGTGGATTGTTTCGTCATATCACCAGAGTTTGAATTGATGGGCAGACTGCTTGTCAATGAATTCTTCGACGACAATTGGAATAAATTTAAACTCCGAGACGAGGAGAGTTACCTTATATTTCTTAAGGAAGCTTTAGGGGGAAAGCAGCCCGGCTTGGGGAATATCATTCTGACCAGCGAGGTGTCTTCTCAAGATGTTTTTGATGTTTTCCGTACACCAATAGTTGGTTACCAAGATTACACCGTAGTTGTCATTGATACAAGAGCGTTTGAGAAGGGCGGCACGCTAACTATTGATATTGAGACCGGTAGAGCCGATGCGGAGGGGTGCTTCTATTTGGTTGATGGTGACGATGACCTCCCCACAGCAGAAAGAGTGACTAAACACATGGTCCTTGCTATGAAGTGGCTCGAACCCGATGAGACAGGGCAACTCACGCATCGTTTTGACCGAGGTCAGTTTTTTAAGTTGGGTGCTACTGGAGTTCACAGTCGGAGTGAGAAAGGCAGCACCAATGCTTTTAAGGCAAAAATTTCTGTAGAGGAGAACTGACATGGAAACCTTAGAAAACACAATTACACTTAATCTTGATAGTAATGCAGAAGTGCGCGTCAAAGGCTTCATCGCCCCGTTTGAATACACACAATCTAACTTCCACGAGACATGGGACGAGTTGGTGAACATTCGGGCCGCTGAACCTGAAAAACAGTATCCCGCATCCGTTTTTCAAGCGTTTCTCCCATCGGAACCGGTCTCTGTGGGTGACTGCTGGCAGATTCAAGAAGAAGCTGCGCTAACATTGCTGCGGCAACTCTCTCCCCATCCACAACTGGAGTTGCATATTAATTCAGGAGATCCGCAACGTGCTATGTGGGCATGCCTCCGGGCTTACAATGCCGAATGCGTCGAGATTCTGTTCCGTATCCACGGGCAATTCGTCATGAATCGCGGTTGGTTGACACCTTCACAATTTGCTGGACATCTATTTATCGACCGGCTCCAAGAGAAGGTTACCGCCTTCACGCTGCACGTTCCTCAAACAACACTGAACTTCGATATCGGTTGGACACAAGAGGACGGGAGCACTTATGCCGATATCGGCTATTGTCCGCAGATGGAGCTCTCTGCTGGCACACCGCCGCACGATGCCGAGTTTGTGAGGTCAATCACGCAAGAAGAAGCCGAACGTGCACTCATATCGTGTTTCTACAAGGTTCAGGAAATCAACTGGGTATCGTTGGAAGAGGCATTGGAGATGGCACCTGCACAGCAGAAACCGATCCATGTTATCTCAATAGATGGACCGCTCTTTGATGAGGCGTGCTGAGGGAGTGGCAAAGGCCTGAGGGCAGGTGAGCTCTCTGAAGACCGAATCATAGAATTCTTGAACGAAAACTTTATCAACGTGTGGGTACCCAACGCGGAATTAGGGCGAACACCGAGTTTGCGGGAACCGATCGCAAGACGACGTGAGCGTGAACGGAAAACGTTTGATACAACGCATGCCTTGGCACAAGCAATTATAAAAACCTGGAAAAAAGGTTCACCGGTGGATTGTTTGGTTATCTCGCATGAGTTTGAACCGCTCGGCGGCATAGACTATAACGCGTTTCCCGAATGCTTAGGCGACTTTGATGACGAGACAGGGGCTTATCTATTTTTCCTCAAGGCATCCATGGAAGGAAAACGTCCGGGGTTGGGGACCCTTGTCCTCACGCCGGAACAACCTTCAGAGGAGGTAGTAGATACCTTTCGTACCCCGGAGATAGCGCACCAGGGCTACACCGTTGTCTACATCGATGCCACGGCGTTTGAAGATGGCGGCACGCTCACTGCTAACATCCAAGTCGGGAGAGATGACGCAATAGGAACTTTTCATCTCCTTGACGGAGACAAAAAACTCCCGACGGAGAAAGCACCTGATGGTATTGATCCTGAAAAATGGAACAGTCAAAGAAGTGAGGAATACAGGAAGGCACTTGACGCATTGACCAGAGTCTGGGGAATATTCCCTGATGAAACTGGGCAAATTACGTATCAGTTTCATCGTGGTCAACGCTTTAAGTTATGTGCAACTGGGCATCAATGGGGTGAGATAGGCGACATAAACGCTTTTCACGCAAAAATTGCTATAGAGGAAAATCAAAGTGAGGATGTTAAAAAATAAGATCCCTCTCAACCTTGACGGCAGTGCTGAAGTCTCCGTCACAGGCTTTATCGCTCCGATTGAATATACACAATACAGATTTCATGTAGACTGGGATACATTGGCAAACCTGCGAGTCGCTGAGCCAGAAAAGCAATATTCTACCTCAATTTTCCGAGACTTTCTTCCCAAGGAAGCCGTCTCTGTCGGGACGCCTTGGGAGATTGAGCAGGCTGGTCCTCTGGAGTTACTGAAGCAACTTCATCCGAGTCCATCCTTGGGGATGGGTTGGGATCTCCATCACCATAAAACCGAATCTCAAGGACTGTGGGCATGCCTCCGCGCCTACGGCGATGAGTTCGCTGACATTGTGTTCCGTATCCATGCGCAATTTGCCCTAAAAAATGGTTGGTTCACGCCTTCCCAATTCACGGGGCATCTTGTGATTGATAGAATTAAAAGATCGGTTGCCTTTTTTCAGATGTCCGTTCCTGATGGCACCATAAACTTTGACACTTGGTGGAAGAAGGATCCAGACGCGGAAGGACATATTACGGATAGCGGCTTCTGCCCGCAAATGGAACTTCGCTCCGAGATAGAGGATGTTGCGCAAAATATCGAATTCACAGAATCCATTACACAAGAAGAAGTAGAACACCAATTGACGCTCTGCTTCTACAAATCACAGCGAATTAACTGGGTATCGCTTGAAGAAGCGTTAGAGAGGGCTCCCGCACAACAGAAACCGATCCATGCCATCTCAATAAATGGACCGCTCTTGGACGAATCCTGCTGAGGGAGTGGCAAGAGCCTGAGGGCAGGTGTCCTCTCAAAAGACGAAGTTATTGAATTTTTGAACGAAAACTTCATCAATACCTGGGTCCCCAACTGTGAATTAGGACGTATCCAGAGTTTACGAGAACCGATTGCCAAAAGACGCGAACGCGAGGGTAAGGCTTTCGACACAAGCCATCCATTGGCACAAGCAATTATCAAGGGGTGGAAAACCGGATCTAAAAAAGGCTCACCGGTAGATTGTTTGGTTATATCGCCTGATTTCGAGCTGATGGGTAGGCAACTGGTCAATGACCTCGATAAAGACAGAGAGCGTAGTGGGTGGAGCTATGATTACGAATATTATCTTGCATTTCTCAAAGAAGCCTTAGAAGGAAAACAGCCCGGATTAGGAAACATTGTTCTCGTCCCTGAGCATCCTTCACAAGCAGTGTTGGACACCTTTCGCACATCAGCATGTGGTCATCAGAATTACACCGTTGTCACAATTGATACGACTGCGTTTGAAAACGGCGGTACGCTCACCATTGACCTTGAAATCGGCAGGGGCGACAGTGATGGCACGTTTTATCTGGTTAATGGCGATACGGAATTTCCCAAAACAGAAGGAATACCGAAAAACGATCTACTTGCTTGGGTGTGGAGTGAATCCGGCGAGACGGGACAAATCACATACCATTTCAATCGAGGTCAATTTTTTAAGTTAGGTGCTATTGGACCTTCAAAAGAAGAGGAAACGTGTATCAATGCTTTTCGCGCAAAAATTTCTGTGGAAGCGGCAGATTGAAGAATAGTCGTCAGTTAATATGCCTCGTAGTGAAAGCAGCTAAGAGATGATTGGGTTGGATAAAATTCCTCTTTAACTGACAACTCACAACTGAAAACTGTTAACTCTGACCCCCGACATCTGACAGTCGCACAAACTGGTATCCTTCCCGTTTAAGGCTCGTGATGATGCGGTCTGTTGCTTCAATTGTCCCCGAACGGTTTGCATTCTTATTCTCTGCTTTACCATCATGTAGAACAATAATTGAACCCGCCCCTGTAGATGAAAGTGTTTTCTTCAAGACCGTTTCAGTAATCCTATCGGGATTTTGGGTCGTCCAATCCCAACTCCACACATTGCAACTGATGTGCGCTCGATTACTTTCCGAGAGCACCCATGCGACGGGTAGAAACCTTGTCAACACGGGTGCGCGAAACACGACTTCACCCTTAACGTTGAACTGTTGAATCAGCTTGTCTGTGCGCGCAATCTCCCGCTGGACATAGGCTGGCGGCAAGAAACCCAGTAACGGGTGACTGTAGGAGTGATTGCCAATCTGGTGTCCTTCAGCAATCACCCGATTTACCGTTTCAGGATGTTTTTCAATCCGATTTCCAATCATAAAGAATGTCGCCTTGACCTCGTGTTTCGCGAGCACCTCAAGCAACCTATCGGTATAAGGTGGATTCGGTCCATCGTCGAAGGTAAGCGCAACAATCCGTTGGTCTGTGTCAAGGCGAGTGATATTCCTTCCAAACGGCGGTCTAAAGAACAGCCACAGCACCACCGCTGCAAATACACCAACAACGAGGATTGTAGGGTTCATCAGGAGTGCATCCTCGTCTTACGTATCACTGGCAAGTGCCACCAAGGTACGTACGGATATTCGTGATGTTCCCAATGGTAGCCGAAGTGATAACAGGTGACAAACGACCAAAACGTTGAATACGCGTTGCTCTTCGCTCGGTGTGGATTGTCGTAACCATTTTCCGGCGTTCGATGCGGTAGGTATGTCCCAAAATAAAATAATTGGACCGTGCTAAGAAGGGCAGGAGAAACCCAGAACAGTATAAGATTGAGAGACGGAATCATCAAAATATACTCCATGATTTGAAATATAATTGCCATACCGATTATCTGCTTCCAACTCAGGTACTCTCGCATGAAATGGAAATACCACCGCCAAAAACCATTATGCTCACCATCATGAAAGTCTGGATCCGTATGACTCGCAGGTGTTCTGTGGTGTGCCCAATGTTTCTCTAATAATTTCCGATACGAAAATAGGGCGTATAAGCCAACTGTAATCGCACCAATTACATTGTTGATTCGCGGATGCGCCTGACAAACCGAACCGTGCATCGCATCGTGCGCTGTAATAAACAGTCCGGTATAGAGAAACGTCTGGTAAAGTATACCCAGAGGGATCAGCGCGATGTTGGTCCGCGAGACATCAAGCGTCAATAAAACCGAGAGACTCAAGCCCCACAATCCGATTATCGTTAGCGAAATAAATAAGCCTTTGTTTGTTGATTTCATAAGCCTTTTAAACCCACTAATCCAAAATAAACGAGCTGCGCAAAATAGCAGTGAAACGCCATTCGAGGCAGGGGTCGGTGAAACATGCCAACTTGAAAACCTATCATTGCAAAGACGAAACTCAATCCGAACCACGCTATATAGTTCTGCAAAGGAATACGGCTGTTCATCCAGGTCCAATAGTCGAGTTTTACCGCTGCTGGTTCCATGAACAGATCAAAGCAAACCATTAATAACGCTACGAAACATGAGAACCTAAAATGACTTCTGGTTATAAATTGCGGTGCAATTACTTGGACGACAGCAGCCGAGGCGACGAGCATTACAAACCACGCCCACCCAATACTGATCGGCACACCATCAATCGACGGACGTAATGTCTGTCCGTACATGTATAAACCGAAAATCTCTCCCGTCTGAACACCCAGCCATTCAATCCCAAAACTAATGGCGATAATCGCTATACTGACGATGGCAAATCTTGGTCGTTCATGGCGTGGATATATCCGCCAGCATTCCGAGAACAACCATACGCCCAAACCAAACATGATTGGCGAAGCGAGAACGCGCATGGTCCCTTGGAACACATCAAGTATATGCCAGAGTCCACCCGCACCTAAAAGTAGATAAAGCGCACCTATTTTTAGTAGAGGTTGGGTTACCCAACCCCTACCGTTTACCTGCATGTCAATCTGCCGCCCTTTCCACTGCAAACCCCCACGTCTCAATTGGCGGAATGAATTGATGCCAATCAGCAAAGTGACCAAAATACTGAGCGGATGCAAAAACACACTCGTAAAGAACGGGTGTTTGTACTTAAGTGCCAGTACGGTCCGCATCGCAACGTTCATAGAAATAGCAACAAGTGATATTTCTGTAAATGATGCGAACCAGACAGTGATATAGGGTAGCACACACATAAGAAACAGGACAAGCATTAGAACAAAAAACGGGACTGTCTTGTAACGTACCAATCCGAAAAGGTTTTTAGAAAAGCCGCTCCATACTTCGCTGAACGAATGATACATCCTGCAAGATACCACGCCGGTACCCGCCGAAATTAAGATTTTAATGCCTTTCCTTTTTGCCAATCGACTCAACTCAACGTCTTCAACAATTTGATTTGATACCGCTTGATGTCCGCCAACCCGTTGATACGCCTCACGGGTAAATGCAATCCACAGACCACTCGCAGCGGCAAGCGATGGGAAACGACTAAAGTATGTAAGCCATAACGGAAGTCCAGTGTAAACGAACATGTCAACCACTGGCACTACGAGCTTTTCCGACAAAGTCTCTGTGATTTTTTCTGGAAATGCCGAGAACATTCCAAGTTCAAACTTCTGCATGTAGGCAACAGTATTCGCAATCGCGTTCGGTGCCGGACGGTTATCCGCATCGGTAAAAATGAGTATATCCCCACTCGCCGATTGGCTTAATTGATGGCACGCCCAATTTTTTCCCATCCAACCCGAGGGCAGCGCCTCACCACAAATGGCTTGAACTTCAGCATGCCGTTCACCGAATCTTTCAATAATTGCCCCTGTGCGGTCAGCCGATTGATCGTCAAGAACAAGAATTTCGAGGTTATCGTAATTTTGAGCCAGAAATCCCTCAATGCAAGCACCGATATTGGCTTCCTCGTTTCGAGCGGGAATCAGCAACGAGACGCGGGGACGGTTGCGGAGGCTGAAAACCTTTTTGAGCATAGGGGCAGTTATGGCATTAAACAACGCGACCGCCAAAACAATTCCCAACAGAACTATCGAAATAACCATCAGAGTAAACAAGACAGCACCAACCTTTCAATGCAGCAGATTTTGCCCGTTTTCTTGACGAAGAATCCGCATCGCGAGATCATCTAACAAGGCAGTTTCAGTCTTTTCGAGCCAATCCATTCCGTGAAATGTTTCTGCGTCAAATCGGCTGACATCCCCAAATAGAAAAAACACACTCGGACGCTGCGCACCGAGAAACTCGGCATGGATTGCCAGGGGCAGCACGGTTACCGAGTTTCCATATTTTCGTAAAATCCATTCAACACCGCGCTTGTAACCGAGTGGACGCGTATACCGCGGCAATAGGTGTCCTTGCGGAAAAACCGAGACAAGCGACATTTCTTGATTCAGTAATTCCACAGTGTATTCAAGGGATTCAATGATACTTCGTCGATTCTCCGGTTCAATGGAATAAGCACCTATTTTCGTAAAAAATTTGTATTTCGATAGCTGCTTTTCTAACATCATCAAATAGGCAGTCCGACGAAAAATCCGTTTGTTGAGAAGATAAACAAAGAATCCGTCCCACCATGTGCTGTGGTTCGGCAAGAGTAGCAAGGGTAGATCGTCAGGTATTTCGGGCAGTGTCCCTAATAACTGAATCTCATGAAAATGTCGCTTGAATAACCACGTGAGATACGGTTGGAAGACGATATCCGCCCAAAGACGGTGCTGTGCACGAATCATCTATTGATTATCCCTGAGTGTGCTGGAAAGAGTTTCTCCTGCGCCGACAGGAGTCTCGTTCGGAGTCTCTCGTGTAGCAGAATTCTGATTTTCTGACTTGATGGCACGAAGACCCGACCTAAGAACGGATTGTAGTTACACTCCTCGATTTTTCTTAAGATCCCGCGATAAATTTTGGCAGCTGAATAGATGGCATACTGCGATTCCGTCTTGAGTAAGGCGATGCCAGGGATCGCTTCAGTATAGTACTGATCTGCACGTTCAATTTGGAATTTTATAAGGGCGCGTAATTGCGGGGTCATTTTTTCCTTGAAGATGTCTTGTTCTGTCACACCAAATTGCTCCAAATCCGTTTGGGGTATGTAGAGCCGCCCCATCTCTTTATCCTCTTTTATATCCCGCAGGATATTGGTCAGTTGCATAGCAATACCGAGCTGCTTGGCGTAACCAAAGGCTCGTTCGTCCTTATAGCCAAGGACGTAGATCATCATCAACCCAACAACAGCAGCAACCCGATAACAGAATAGAGAGAGTTCGTCGAATGTTTTATAACGCGTCTGCCGGACATCCATAGCAACGCCGTTGAGCAGATCCAGCGGATATGCAATCGGGATACCATACGCCTTGGCAACGAGAATGAACGCACGAATAATTGGGTCTTGAGACTCGCCTGTATTATAAGCAATCTGTAATTCTTCTGTCAAGCGTTGAATTTCTCTAAGGATTTCTGTTTCAGTCCGCTGACGCGGCGTATCAATCAGATTGTCGCAGTGTCGGCAGAAACCGTATAGTGCGAATGTCGCCCAACGCCGTTCTCTCGGCAGCATCTTTGCTGAAAAGTAAAAACTTTTTGAATAGTGAGCGGTTATTTTGCGAGCATACTCAAAGGCAACTCGATTCTCTTCTGCTTTCCACAACTTATTCATGATAAATCCTCCTCAATCAAATCCTTGATGACAAGCTTCACTGTTGCTTCCGCTGTCAGTAGAACCCCCGGTACGCCCGCACCGGGGTGTGTACTTGCACCGACAAAGTAGAGTTTCTGTATATCTTCACTTCGGTTATGCGGCCGAAAGTACGCTGTTTGTGTTAGTTTTGGTTCAACGCCCCATGCGCTACCTAAATGATTATTCCGTTGATGTTTGAAATCTAAAGGTGTAAATGTTTCAAGCACTTCAATTGAACGCTTTAGGTCTGTGAGTCCAAAGTCTTTTTCCAAGAACGTCAGCACTCTTTTCGTATACGCAACCTTCACCTTCTCCCAGTTGACACCACTTTCCAAATTCGGCACAGGAATCAGGACGTACATACTCTCACAACCCTCCGGTGCCATTGACGGATCGGTTTGAGACGGAATATGGAGGTACATGGAAAAATCGTCTGGAAGCACCCTATTGTCAAAAATATCAGTTACCAACGCTTTATATCTTTCAGAAAGAATAAGCGTGTGATGCTTAAGTTGTGGATATTTCCTGCGGACACCGAGATAGAGTAAAAAAGCACTCATCGAATATTGGGTTTTTCTGAGTTTCTTGTCAGACCATTTTCTGCGATGTTCAGACTTAATAAGTTCGCTGTAGGTGTGGATTAGATCGGCATTGGAGATAATACCATCTGCTTCGTAAAATTGCTCGTTCGCAATAACGCCCTTTGCACACCGATTTTCAACAACGATCTGTTCGACCTCCGCATCGGTTTCCACAACACCACCGAGTTCTTTGAATATACTTTCCAATGCTTGAACAAGTTTGTACATGCCGCCCTTGCAAAACCAGACGCCTCCAATTTTTTCAAGATACGGAATCATCAGGTAAACCGCAGGTGCCCGGAATGGATTACCGCCGATGAACAGTGGATGAAACGAGAAAGTAAAACGGTGGCGTGGGTTATCAAAATATCTCTTAACAAAATCGTAGGCAGGCATCAATGCCCGAAGCCGTAAAGCACGTGGCAGAAAACCGAGCAGCGTCGGCAAATCAAAGGCAGTCGCGCCCAATCCGTCCGTGATAACAGCCTCGTAGAGATGACGGGTATGTGCCATGAAGCGATCATAGTTATCAGCGTCTGTCCTGTTGAACTCTGACATCTGCCGTTTCATCTGTTTACCATCATCCGTGTAATCCAGAGAGGTACCGTCATGGAAGTATATGCGATAAAACGGGTCAAGTTTTACCAAATCAAGATAATCTTCCATCCGCCGCCCAGCACATTCAAAAACACGTTGGATTAAATCAGGTGCGGTAATAATTGACGGTCCCATGTCGAAGGTATAGCCATCTTTAACCAGCTGATAAGCATGACCACCAACCTTCGCATTCTTCTCCAGAACGGTCACCTGCATGCCTTTGGCTTGCAATCGAACTGCTGCGGCGAGCCCTCCAAATCCTGCACCGATGACGACGATTTTCCTTTTCATATTTCCCTGCTCCTGTCAACACGATTGTGAGAATAGCATCGTTTCTTCAAGATGTACGCAAGTTTGAATAGTCTTAAAGTGTGCTAAAGTTGTAAAGTGCCTAAAGCTGAAAAAAACTTCCTAACTGCTCAACTTCCCAACTTCTGCATTTCGTGATTCTCTGAAATCAAATCCGTCGCCATTTTTCCAGATAGCACCACCAATGGAATTCCACCGCCTGGATGCACCGAACCTCCAGCGAAATAAAGTCCATCCAACATACGACTCCGATTCGGTAGTCGCTTGAACGCAGTGGTTTTGCTATTCGATGATACACCGTAGATACTTCCCTGATTGCTGGCGTAAAGTTCAGAAAAATCTTCAGGTGTGTAGATTTGCTCCACTTCAATTCGATCCGCGAGGTCCAAACCGATTCGCTTTAACTTATCCAGAACAATAGATCGCATCCGAACCTTTTCCTCTTCCCACATCTGTCCAGATGCCAAATACGGCATGTTCAACAACACAAACCAATTTTCACCATCCGCTGGGGCATGTGCTGCATCCGCCTTACTGGTTATCGCAATGTAAATAGTTGGTTCATCTGGTACTTGCTGATGTTTGAAAATCTGTCTGAACTCGGCATTGTAGTCGCTAGAAAAAATAATGTTGTGATGTGCTAATGCTGGATACTTTCCCTTAATTCCCCAAAGAAATACCATTCCTGATAGCGATGGCTCCAATCTGTCCAGTTTTTCGCGTCGATGCTCGTGCCCTTCAATCAATTCGTCATAGGCTATGACTGCATCAGCACCACACAACACATAATCCGCCGCAATCTTTTCTCCATTAACCTGTACACCGCTGACCCGTTTGTTAGCGTGGCAAATCTTTTCAACCTTTGCCGATGTATGGATTTGAACATCCAACTCGCGCGCGACTGTCACTAACGCATCAATCAAACGATACATACCGCCTTTGATGTAGTATGCCCCCAACTCGTATTCAACATACGGAATTATGTTAAGGGTTGCAGGGGCTTGAAACGGGTCCGAACCGTTGTAAGTGGCATAGCGATCAAAGAGTTGAATAAGTCTCGGGTCTGAGAAAAAACGAGACACACTCTGATGTAC
Source organism: uncultured bacterium (assembly GCA_964523645.1). GTDB lineage: Bacteria > Poribacteria > WGA-4E > WGA-4E > WGA-3G > WGA-3G. The sequence goes on from CAZGAW010000044.1 coordinate 32,032, forward strand.
CGTCCGAAACGGATCAATTTGATGGAGTCTGAACAGCGTCGGGAAATAACGAGGTTTCATGAGTTTCCTGAACTCATGGATCGGTGTAAACATAAAGATTTCGGCTGTTAGATTGTGGATACGTTCTGCGTATTTCAAGAAACGCTCATACGCTTTCACATCATCAGGTGATAGCTGCTCTATCTCGGTTTTCATCTTCGTCTTATCCGCACTCGCGTCCATCACAGATCCATCTGAAAAAAAGTATCGGCATATTGGATCAATTGGCACAAAATCGAGATAATTTGACCGCTTGAAGCCGGCGAAATCGAACAGTTCATCGATGACAAAAGGCATCGTCAACAATGATGCCCCTGTATCAAATCGGTAATTTCCCAAGACAGCTTCGTTCACCTTGCCACCGACTTTCGGATTCTTTTCAAATAGTTGGACAGAGAACCCGAGTCGTGCAAGGCGAATCGCACCGCTTAGCGCACCGAGTCCACCACCAATGACTGCTACCCTCTTATTTTCCATACCGAACTGTCCTCAGTTTCTCATAAAGCATCACATTAAAAAGCATCAGCGTAAAGCCGTATCCGAAATCCTCAACAGGAATTGTCAAAATTCGGTAGCCAACCTGATACGCTTCACCATACAAGACAACCGGCCGCGCTGTGAGATACCCGTTGAATACCAAAATCAGACTCGAAACAATTACGAGATAGAGATAGGTTTTTGGTCGCAGAAGTAAATCAACGCCTAACAACGTATCTACCAGTCCAACGAGTCCAAAACAGCATAGCACCAACCCTGTATATTGCTTACCTGTGCTAAAGATCCACACGCCTACGGGTAGTGCCGCGTATAAAATTGCTCTGATGTACCCAAGCGATTTCAATCGTATTAACCAACTATCGGCATGCGGTAACGTTTCCCATACCAACAAACACCCAAACGGAACCGTAATGAAAAAGAGCCACTCCTCAATTGGCAAACCGAATAACCGAAAGTCAAGCGTATACGCCTGGTTGAACCACCAATGCGATTCAGTAACAAGGGCATCCCATACGATGTACGGAATCATAACGAATCCACTGGTAATCAATTTCAACCGCCACCGGGAAACGGGTCTAACCTGTCGATTGAATTGGGATGCAATCGGTCCGGCAATAATAACAAAATTAAACAACAGATATTCAAATTTCATTGCTGTCCAACTGGAGAATGTGGTTCTAATTTGTCTTTGAGTGTCTGGAGGTATGGTTTCTGATCGCGTGTCAATTTCGCATTTTCAAGCAAGAATGCTACAACATCTGTAATTAACTTCGGATCGTAGGTATCCATCTGTTGTGGCATCAATTTGATAATTTTTTTGAAATCGCGTTGGGCATCATCACCACGTTTAAAGAAGAACGGCAAGTAATAACAAGTCGTCCCGTGGATGAAGAGTGCTTCAATGTCGTTTGGAGCTTTCTTTAAACCACTATCCATGAGTGCTAAACCGCGTTTTACCCATTTGAGTTTGGTGTGTGGAAAAAACGCATGCTTCCCCTTAAGACTAACAAGTGCCCCGATGTAAGTCTGAACCCGACCCGCGTACTGAGGGGCTACTCGTCCAATCCGCTCAAACAACTTAATCGCCGGTTCAATTCGCTTTTTGTCCTCAACGGCGGCATAAAATTGCTTTCGCGCAACTTCAAGCGTCGCTTCTACTGACTCACCAGACGCAACACCGCCAACCGACAAGAAGAAAAACAGCACCAATACCAGATTGAAATGACTAAATTGATTAAGTTTCATGGCAAAAACTGATTTTTTCGGATTGTTCAACGACGCGGTCCAACGCCAATTTGAACCAGTGAGTGTAGTTTTCAGGGTTTTCCCGAACATCCTGTTTCAACGCATTTATCTCTACCCACTTCCAATCATCAACTTCGCGCGGATTTGGAACAGGTTGACCGTTATAATGCCCAACAAAGACATGGTCTAATTCATGTTCAAATAGACTGTTGTCGAGTTGGGTGTGATAAATAAAACTAAAAAGTCCAGTCAATTCACAATCGAAACCCATTTCCTCATGGAGCCGCCGTCTCGCCGCGTGGTAATAACTTTCGCCGGGGCGGGGATGACTGCAGCACGTATTCGTCCACAGCCCACCCGAATGATACTTCGTTCGGGCTCGTCTTTGAAGCAACAATTCGTCCACAGCGTTAAAAATAAAAATCGAAAACGCACCGTGTAAGCTACCCTCACGATGGGCTTGTATTTTTTCTTGGGTCCCGATTTCTCTTCCAGTTCGGTCGACGAGTATTACATGCTCTTGCATCGTTTATATTTTATTCCTTCTTATAGTTCTTATAGATTGTGCTTTCATAAACTAACTGTTTTTTTAACAGGGATCAGTATGATTTTTCAGCTAAAATTGCGGTGTAAATCATCATGTATAATATTATTACATATTGTCTATATTATGTCAACAATAATTTAGACAATTTTATAATATCTTGAATTTTGTATAGGAATTATGTGGTGCGATGGGATAAGATCGCTCAACCATAATTCACTATAATAGTAAATCCTGAAAATAAGTGCACACGCTATAAATACAAGCACCCTTCCACTGCTGGAGAGGTTTCTAACCTCGCCTTCCTGTTGGTATATAGTTAATTGCGGGATTTACTAAAACAGGCAATTCTAAATGGAATTAAGCGTATATCTATGTATAATCCTGAAAGTTAAATAGATAAAATTTCTTGACAAATAGTATACATAATGTTATATTAAATCGCAAGACTTAGATGTAGAAACGTGAACATCTACGATATCGTTTACAATTGCTGGGTGAACCCGTGTCCGGACATTATAATTTTACTGTACTTCTCCGGATGTTGATTCAGTAACATTGAAGAAACATTGAGATCCAATAATGCAAAATACTCGGAAAAGCCAAAGAGGAAAAAATTAATGACAGGTGAACACAAACACGGTATTAAAACCGTTGCCACTCAAACAGGATTAACACAATTTACCATCCGCGCATGGGAAAAGCGATACGATGTGGTGACACCGCTGCGAACCGAAACAAATCGTCGCCTCTATTCTGATGCCGATATATTGCGACTCACGTTGCTTCGTCTGGCGACTGAGGCAGGACACAACATTGGCAGAATAGCAAAACTGCCAAGCGAAGAGCTCTTGGAATTAATTGGAACGAGCGGGAAAATTGCACAACTCCCTGGGATCGCGAAAGCGGTTGTTCCCCAAGAAACATCACTCCGTTTTTACATCGCTTCGTGTATCGCAGCGGTTAAACAGTTTGAGGCACAAGCCCTTGAGTCAACACTCTTTGCTGCATCAGTCGCCTTTAGCCAGCCTGTTTTCCTTGAAAAGTTGATCGTACCCCTGATGCAGGAAATTGGTGAACAATGGAAGGAAGGGACTTTGCGGATTGCTCACGAACATCTTGCCACGGCGGTTGTCCGGACCCTGTTAGGCAATATTTGCCAAGGATCTGATATATCCGCATCAATGCCAAACTTAGTGGTTGCGACCCCACGTGGGCAACTTCACGAAATCGGGGCATTAATTGCCGCAACGACAGCAGCCTCGCAAGGGTGGCAAGTTACCTACCTCGGTCCCAACCTACCAATTGAAGAGATCGTAGCGTGTGCAGTGCAAAACGGAGCAAAGGCGATTGGATTGAGTATTATTTACCCGACAGATGATCCACACCTGGCAAATGAATTGCGAAAACTTCAACGCCGACTCCAAGAACATGTTACCCTGTTTGTCGGAGGAAGCGGGGCAATCGCTTACAGTCCTATCATTCGCGCTATCGGTGCAGTGAGGATCAATAATATATCGACTTTTCGCGCCGAACTCGATGCCTTGCGCGTTCAACAGAGTGGGTCCGAGACTAATATTTCAAATCAGTAAACCAAAATAAGGATCCTCGCATAAATTATTGGACAACTCAATAGCCGTAAAAGTAAATAAATTCCGCTTGACATTGCGCGTGTCTTATAATAAAATAAGAGAAATTGTTGCCTCAACGGTCTGTTTAAGTAATCTACTCACTGTACTGCCCCCCTAAATTCGGGCCACTCCCTAAACCAAGATTGTGGTATAAT